>JAUWQU010000289.1 GCA_030610965.1 Phycisphaerae bacterium | reverse complement strand
CCGTGCCTGAAATTGAACCCATGCGGGATCACACGAAGTTGCGGGCATTCGAGTTGGCGGATTCGCTGGCATTATCCTTGATGCCTGATGTACGCCCCGGCCGTTTTTCCTGAAGCCTGAAGCCTGAAGTCTGAAGCCTTATACCCCATCAAATGATGGTTGTATAATGTGTTATGATCCGCCATGAAGAAATGTTGCTCATGGCAAAAGCGGTTTGTTCACGGCCCGGGCGAGGCCAGTTCGGCCAGGGCGGCTGTCAGTTCGGCGTAGACGTACGGCAGGCCGTGGGCGGCGTGCAGTCGTTTGATTTGATGGTGGAGGTTTTCGTAGACGTCGCTGAACCAGTCGGTGGCCGCCGGGTCGCAGAAGAACAGGCGGCAGCCGAGTGCCCGACTGTCGCGAGCGAGGCAGCGGTCGCCGTCCTGATACGGGCACAGGTCCGCGGGTTTCGCCCGAAATCCATTGCGGATTTCTTGCCCGGGCATGGCCGCAGGCGCGGCATGGCGGATCAGATAAGCCAGCTCGCCCGCGGTGACGTAGAGTTTGTGGCCGAACTGCTCGAACCGGCAGCACTCGCCGCATGCCCGGCATGCCCAGTGGCGCTCGTCGGCGGATTGGTCGGCCTGGCGGAGGATTCGCGCCAGTTCGGTCAGGACGGGGGCGTCGGCGGCGCAGGGTGCGACGGCGTCGGGGAGGTTGGGGGCGCAGGGGCGGTTGCGGGGGTCATTCATCGGTCGCGAGGCGTCGGGCCTCGATCTCGTTGAAGGTCACCATGTCGCCGCGGTTGACTCCTGGGCATCGCGTCCCGGCCGCGACCCAGCTCTCCGGCCAGGTGAGGTTTTGTGGCCAGTACGGCCAGGTGCGGCACTGCATGGGCCTGACGGAATATATGCTGCACTTGCGATGGCCCTGGTCGTCGGCTTCGAGGAAGACGCAATCGCGGGAGGGCTTTTTTTCCCGCAGGCTCAGCCGCTGGCCGACGCGGCGCACGTGCTTGTCGCGCATCTCGGTATCGGTGATGCCCAGGAACTCGGCGATGGCGGCGGCCTCCTTGTCGGTCAGCCAGACGTAGCCCTCCTCGGGCCCCGCGCAGCACCGGCCACAGCCCTGGCAATCGAATGCCAGGCCGGATACGTACCATGGGGCCTTGCGGTCGAAGAAACTCATGTGCTCCCCTAGTTGCCTGCCTCGCTGAGGCGCCGGTAATACTGTTCGAGCACGTCGCGGAACTCGGCGGGCAGCTTGCCCTTCATCGCGTCGGCGATGTCGTCGCGGATGTACTTGGGCATCTCGGCCGAGGTGTCCTGGGCGACGTCGATCTGGCCTATGCGAAGCTTGCTCTGGGTCAGGGCCGAGAGGGTCTTCTTCCTGGCCCGAAGGACGTTCTGATACCTGCCCTTTTCGAGGTCGCGCTGGACGCGGCTCATCAGCGTGATGGCCTGGAGGAACTTGAATCCGGCGTAGTCGTTTACCTGGAACTGCCCGCGGAGCCTCTCGGCCTTGTTGACCAGAGCGGCCTGCTTCTGGGCCAGGCGGGGCAGTTCCTTGCTGATCTCTGGGGGGACGGGGCCTTCGAGCCCCTCGGCGCCGCTGCCGGAGAGCTTTCCGCCGCCGGTTGCCCCGCCGGGCGGCTCGGTCGATTTGTCGTCGACCTGGCCGGTCTGGAACGGCTCGGGTGTCACGCGGGTCGGTGTGCGGCGACCGCCCTTGTTCTCGGCGGAGTCGCCGACGAACTCGCCGCTGCTCTTGCCCGAGCGCCCCTGGCCGGACCGGCCCTGAAGCTCGTTATTGTTCGGGAGTTGGTTGCCCGTGACGCCCTGGGCGCCCATGTTCGAGATAGGCCCGTCCATGGCGTCCCAGCCGATGCCGTCGGAGCCGCTAAACGCGGCCCGGGCGCTGAGATCCTCCATCTCGTCGAACATCTCCTCTTCCTGTTCCAGCAGGTCGCCGACGAGGTCCTCCATCTCCGTGGGCAACTCGGGGGCCTCGATCTTGCCCTGGTCGTCCGGCATGGACTCCATCGCCCACTTGATCCGGTCGGGCTCGTCGGGCAGCCACTTCTCGATGTTGTCCTTGATCTCCTCGCCGCCGCCCAGCGCGCCGTCCTCGGCGGCCGTGGCGATCTCGATGGCCTTCTTGGAAAGCGCGTCCTTGGCCATCGTTATGTCGCTCTTGACGGCCAGAAGCTCCTTGAGAGTCGAGGGGTTGGCGAAGTCCTGCTCGACCAGCCGGGAGAAGTCCGCGAACGTCTCGTTCATGAACTTTTCCCATTTGTCCTCGACTGCGATGAGGTCCTGGAGCAGTTTCTCGTCCTCGGCCGTCAGGTTATCGACGGGCTTCTTGTTGAGCCGCTCGCTGGCGGCGATGACCTTCTTCTGGTCTTCGAGGAACTCGGCCAACTTCGCGTCGAGGGCCTTTAGCTTGGCCAGCGTGTCCGGCGGCAGGTCGGCGGCCTTGGGGCCTTTTTCCTTCTCCTTGCCGCGGTTGTTGAGCGAGGGCATGATAGCCAGCAGCATCTGGAGCGTGTCGATGATCTGGTCCTGCGTCGAGATGAGCGACTTGCAGGGCTTGTCTCGCTCGTCGAGGCCGGCGAGCTTGGCCAGTACGTCGGCCTGATCGATGGCCAGACGGGCCTCGTTGTTGGCCAGCATCGCCACCGCCTGCTGGACGGTGACCATCTGCCTGGGGAACGGGAACTTTTTGGCCAGGTCGAGCAGGTCTTCGCGAATCTTCCTCTGCCCGCCCAGCACGCCTTGGGCCGTAGCGAGGACGGCGGACAGTTGCCTATGATGCTTCCAGCATATGCCCGTATCGACGTGGGCGGTCTCCTGGCGCTTGAGTATCGCCATCAGCCGGGCGCGCAATTCGTCGTACCGCCTGGCCCTGTCTGCCGCGACTTCGGCGGCGTCCTGGATCGTCACCTTGAACCGCCCCGAGGCCGTGGTCTGCGGGCCTGCAATCTTGGGCAGGTTGCGGTTGTCGGTTACGGTCGCGTAGTAGACGATCACGTCGTCGGTGACCGTGCCGGCCGGCATCGCCAGCGTGTAGGGCAGGTCGGACTTGGTTCTGCCCCGGACCCTAAGTTCGAAGCCGTGGACCTCCTTTGGCTCCTGGCCCTGCTTGCCGGCGTAGAACCTGGCATCGGTCAGGCCGTACTTGTCGAAGACGCGGATGAGCGTATCGAGTTTTGCCCCTGGCGCCAGGTCGGTGTCGCGGTTTGGCGTTACGAACTCTATCTTCGGCGGCGCGTCCGGCAGGGCGTTGATGCGGAAGTAGCCCCGCAGTTCCGATGGGCCGGACGGCGCGAAACCGTCGGCCCCGCCGGCCTCGGGGTCGGGAAGCTGCTGGCGGGTGTCTTCGATGACCACACGATAGGCGCCGCTTTCCAGCACGTCGAGGTTGATCGCGAAGCACATCCGGTCCGGCCCGGGCGTCATGGGCATTCGGGCGGCGTCCTGGCGCTCGAGCACGACGCTCTTGACCGGCGAGCCGGTTCGTAGCGTTACGGTCACCAGCGTGCCGATCGGCGCTTCGATGGCGCCGGGGGCGTTCTGTACGGTCACCGATTTGAGCCCCGTATAGGACGGGTACTCGTAGTGGAGGTCCAGCCCATCGATTTTGACTCGCTGGAGCACGTTGACCTTGTAGTACGACTTGTCCGTGGGCCAGCGCGACTGGCCGATCTTCACGGCGAACTCGAAGGACTGCTCGAACTTCCGGCCCCCCAGCACGAACGTCGTGAAATCCTCGGAGGCCGTCAAGGCCCTGGCGGCGGGGGGGTCCCTGAAGATCACCTCGGCTTGATAGGGGGTGTGGCTTTCGTTGCGGATGGCGGCGACGATGCTGACCGGCTCGCCGACGAAGCACGTCGCGCCGTCGGCCGGGGCGATGCTCAGCAACTCGATCCGGTTGACGCGCTCGACATATCGCGTGGGGACGATCACCGCCATGAGCCCGCGCCGCATAGGCCCCGGCTGGAACGCGGCAAACCCTGCCACCGCGCAGGCCCCGATGAAGGCGGCAATGGCCCAGCGAGCCAGCGGCCGGCGTGCGCCGCTCTTACGCACGTCGATTCGCTGCGACCGCAGCACGGCCTCGCGGATGGCGAGTTGGACCAGCTCGGGGCTGGTCTGGCTTTCGTCGTCGGACAGGAGGACGGTGTTGATGAGGTCGTTGCGAAGTTCCGGCAGGTTGGCCTCGATGAACCGGGCGGTCTGGGCGGGGTTCAGCCGCCAGAGAGCGGCCCGCAGCACGAACCAGCCCGCGGCCGTCAGCAGGGCCGTCACCGTTAGAATCAGCACCGCCCATCGCAGCGAAGCCGGCGGCTGATCCGGCCAGTAGCCAAGCGACAGCGCCGCCAGCAGCACGCACGCCATCGCGACCGTCGCCGCCGCCAGCAGCCCGGCCGACAAACGAAGCGCCCATCGCCGCACCCGAACATCCTCCAACTGCCGGAAGATGTCCTCTGTGCCCGTATATCGCGGTAGCGTGGTCATAGGCCGAACCTCCAGTTCGGATTGGCCCCGCGCGAACCCGTCCGCGCGCACCAAACCCGGTAACTGTCAAGCTACTTACATTCTACCCCTTTATCGGCCAATCGTCATGCGACAATGGCATGCGGAGCCCGCTTTTTTGCGGGCCCCCGGGGTCGGCAAGAGCCCTTCACCGGCTCATTCGCCATCTGTCCGCTCTCGCCGGGTTTCAACGTCACGTCAGCCGGGGGGTGGACTGGCTAATTCTTCAGCCGATCACCCCAAGACGCATATGCCGATAACGACAAAGTGGCCTGGCCACTTTTGCCAACACACCCGTACTGTTAATAAATGGTCATAAGTGTTCATAAATGTTCTTTAATGGTCTATAATGGCTGGTAGAGGCCTCTAGCGGTCAGAACCGTTAATGCTTGCCAGGCGAGCGACCCGATGAAGGGATCATGGCCACATGGTTAACGCTTGAGGAGTTGGCACGTTACCTGAAGAAGGGGCGTTCCACCATTTACCGCATGGCCAGGGGCGGCCAACTGCCGGCCCAGAAGGTTGGGCGAACTTGGCGGTTTGACCAGGACGAAATTGACGCGTGGGTTAAGAACAGGCAAGCCGGCACCCCAATGCCAACCCATCATCGCAAGCCAAGCAAGTGAACTGCGCCCTCGCCGGTGAAGTTGAAAGGACGTGATGGCATGCCCCAGAACCTAGACCAAGGATCCCATCGCCCGTTCGGCGGGCTGCTGGAGGAATTGACAGAGGCGGCTTGCTGCAAGGACCGCGTTGAGGGTCTGACGCATGGGTACTATCGCTATCCGGCCAGATTCTCGCCGGAGTTCGCAAGGACAGCGGTTCGGCTGTTCAGCAAGCCTGGCCAACTGGTGATGGACCCGTACATGGGCGGGGGAACCACGGTTGTCGAGGCCATGAGTCTCGGCCGCCCGGTGGTAGGAAACGATCTGAACTCTCTGGCCGTTTTCATTGCCAAGGTGAAGACGACACTGCTGGACGTGAGTGAATGCAGGGCTGTGGAGCAATGGTGTGAGGATGTGATTGTACGTCTGACCTATCGAACGCCGCTGGGCGAGCTTGAGCACTGCTACGACGAGCGGAAGATGAAGAACCTGACTCACATCCGCGCTCGCTTCATCAAGAAGGCTATCGCGACGGCCCTGGTTTCCTTGGCTGAGCTTCCAACTACCACCGCCCAGGATTTCGCCAGGTGCGTCGTGCTGAAGGTTAGCCAATGGGCGCTAGACGGGCGTAGTAGGCACACCTCACTAGCTGAGTTTCGCTCCAAGCTGAACACGACGGCCCACGAAA
>JAUWQU010000802.1 GCA_030610965.1 Phycisphaerae bacterium | reverse complement strand
CGGCGTGGTGTTCCCGCCGGAGAAGCAGGCGCTGGCGGCGGGGGCCAAGCCGGTCGATCCGGGCCGCTCCTGGCAGGTGCCGAAGTATCCGGGGATGACCAATTGCGTGCGTCGGTGGGTGCGGCGGGACGACTGGTCGGTAGGGTATGGGATTTTCTTCCAAGTGGCAGGTAAGACGCAGGGCGGGTAGACTCAGAGGAAAGACCAATTGGATTCACAATCATGCAGGCATAACTGAGGAAGGCACATGCTCATCAATAAGGTGACGACCGGCTTCGTCGTGCAGGTCTTCGACACCGACAAGCGATGCTTCGTGTCGCAGAGCTTCCTCCCTGGCCAGTGCGCCTATGAAGACCGGCGGGGAAACCCGGTTGACCCAAACCTGTTGGTGGTTGATGACGAAGAGGCAACACTGCCCTTCGAGATGGTGCAGCCGGATGAACCATCAGGACGTGCCGCGGGACGTTGATGAAGCCAGCCCCAAGTGCGGGAAGGCCCGCCGGCCGGGACTTGGGCTGCGAAAGCCGCCCGATGGTCGGGCGGATCGCCTGGCGGAAGAGGACAAGAGTCCAATTTGCGATAAACCATTGCTTTGGCAAGCATCGTGAGGAATTCTGTGAATATTTGGATCCAGAAGAGCCGGTTAGAACTCAAGCGCGGCCGTCGTGGGTGGCACTGCAACGCTTACCTCGACGGAATAAACAATGATCCCAGCGCACGGTTCCCTTCGGGGGGCCGCAATTCCACAAAAAGCCCGCAGAGCATGGCGTATATCCGGCGGATTCAAACTGGCGATTTGGTGTTGTTGTATCAGGTTGATGACGAATCCATCCATGCGATAACCCAAGCCGATTCCTGCGGCATGGAGGCCGACAAGGGTTCCAGACAGTACAACCTGTTCTATTTGAGGCCGGCGATTACGGCATTCCGGTTGCGGCCTCCGCTGACTCTCTCAGAGCTTCGATCCACAGGTTGCGATCCCAAGTGCTTTGGCCCGGGCACTAACGGCCGCATATTCCCACTCACGACAGAGGACTTGGTTGGAATCATCAAAGCTGTGGCACAGGTCAACCCGGACCAGCGTGAGGAACTGTCGGTGTGGGTGCAGGAAAGGAACAACAGCCCGGCCGGCTGAGCCAGAAGCCTCCCGCCGTATTCGTCCCGCAATTATTGGGGACAGTCACCAATGGCTCTAAGATATCACAGCCTTTCAGGCTGAAGAAACCGAGCCAAGAGCCTTAACTTAGGGCCTGCTTCGCGGCTGGTCGAACTACTTCTGCCTGGGCTCCGTCAGCGACGCCTACCATGTCGTGGACGCCCACGCAGCGTCGCGGCTCCGCCGGTGGCTGTGCGCGAAGCACAAGGTGTCGAGCGGCGGGTCCGCCATGGCGGACTCGGACCGTTACCTGACAGAGCGTCTCGGCCTGGTGCGGCTGCCTATGCTTCGGCGTGGCTATCCGCGTGCGAATCCGCCATCGCGGAAAGCCTCGTCCGAGAGCCGGATGCGGGAAATCCGCACGCCCGGCCTGCCTGCCGGTAGGGCAGGTTCGATGAGCGGCACGTGGAGACGGAGCAATGGATCGTACTGACGCACCGGCAGTCATCCGAAAGCCGCCGCCCAACGGCCACTCCCCGATCCTACCCCCACCGCGCCAGGCCTCGACCCTACCGGTTTCCGTTTACTTCATGGCCCGACCCGCCCGCGCAATCTTAATTTGGTATCTGTCCATGATTTCTAGGAAAACCTCCTCATCCAACGCCACAGAAACACGGGCACAACGAAGTAGAGAGGGATTCCCAAAAGCAACAAGAGACATGGCAGGTTCGAGGCGGTATCGTCCCGTGGGTACCCTTCGGCCTGTCGGTGCATTTCTTCGTCGCCCCCCACCGCTTCAATAACAGCAGCAACAAAGACCGGGTAAAGGACAAGGACCAACGCAACAAGAATGAGCAGAATCTCGCGAGCCCGGTCGCGTGCGAATATCCGAAAGGCTTTCCACTCGGATCGGTGAACGGGGACAGTCTTTCCCGTCAGGGACCGGGCCATCTGTATGGCGGCCATGTCTTCCGGAGACAAGGCGTTCCTCGCAGGGGACGGTGAGGCGGATCGTTCGCGGAGGATTTCCCTGTAGGCGGCGGTCACCTCCTGAAAGAGCCGTTCGGCCTCGCTACGGTCGCCGGCGAATGCGTCGGGGTGGCACTTCAGCGCGGCCCTGTGGTACGCGGCCCGGACGTCTTCCGCGTCCGCGACTCTGTCGATGCCAAGGGTTTCGTAGGGATCTGCAGCCATTATCCACCCATACTCATCCACCTCGACCCGATATACGGGGACGCCATACTGATTTTCGGCTGGCTCGGCATACCCGGCGCTGGCGTGCGGCGTTGGAGCCGAGGGGGTCCATTGGCGCAGGGTTCGATTGGCGGGTTTACGAGGCGCGTCGATATCGTCGTTTTTCCAGCGGCTGTCATGTTCATGCTGGAGGCCCCTGCGGGGGCCGGAAGGTCCCCTTGTTGACGGGTCCCACTTCCGTCCTTGTCGTAA
>JAUWQU010000046.1 GCA_030610965.1 Phycisphaerae bacterium | reverse complement strand
TTTCTACAACATATTTGGCCCACCGAACTACCTTGGCCACATTCGCGCCGCCAGAATTCAACTCCCTCGACTACCTAGGATATTGCCGCGTTGTCGATCAAACCTTCGCTTGAACTCTGGGATCAAAGGGGGAAGAGATCGACTTCCCGGCCACGTAGCCCGCTCCTGGACCTCTCTCCTCTCCAGGAACTCAAGAAATACGTCGATCTGCCTGACGCTGTCGATGCCGCTAGAAGGGGGCCGTGCCAACCTGTCGGCGACATGCGCTGGCAAAGGAGTGTCTTGAAGAATATTCTCGAGATACGTAGCGTCATAGACAAGATAATCCAGGTAGTATGTGCCAGTCCCGCTCAGACCCACCTCCGTCTCGTCAGTAATGTCGCCAAAACTCGTGTACTCATTGTCTGGCAAAACATCATCAGTGTCAAAGACGTCTACTAACGCGAATTCTCCGACCATCATTTCCCATAGCAGGGCCTTCGAACTCCACGGCGCAATACCGAACTCGCGTGCCTCCCTTAGGACTTCCCCAGTTGCCATATAAAGACTTCCGCTATCCCGTCCGAGCGTCCTGAGCAAGGTGAGCAGATAAAGACACATGAAGTACGACTGCTCCCCGGCAATGATTGAAGGATCAAACAGATTTCGGATGCGGGAGTAGGCTCCTCTGTACGAGGGCTGCATATCCAACATGGCGTACTTGATCAACTCGTGCTCGCGCGGTTCCGCCCGTTTAGCTATCGCCAATACAGTAGCCAGCGGCAGTTGTTTCATGATAGATCTATAGAGCGTAAGCGCATCCCTGATATTGGGGCCACACATTGATGGAATGAAACGTACGCGCCCATCGTTTCCAGCGGTGGGGCCGGCAAGAGTCTCCGCCCCGATCCGCAGGCATTCCCGCATGTCCGCTACGGTGAGTTGGTACTTGCCCAATGATGTCGAAATAGGGCTTGGGGAATGCCACCTGGTAGCCTGGCTCAGCGCCTCATCGGAAAAGGCTACTGTCAGACGCTCGCGTAGAACGATGGATGGAGTAGGATTCACCACGCTATTATCTGGCATTGCCCCTGCGTCGTCGAAGAGCCCATTACCATCAAGTCTGAGCTTCGTCTGCCTTCTCAAGGGCGCAACGAAGAAGCCAGAGCCCCTTGACGAGTAGCTGTTAGCAAAGCTGACGACCTGTACCTGGGTGTCGAAGCTAGCGGCCCTGTCGAGGTTATCGAGAAGGACACAGACCGGGATGACCCGTTCAAGGACCAAGTCTGGACGCCTGTAGAGAACCGCAAAGACAGCGTCAAGTCGCCGCTGCAATTCACGAGGATAATTCAGCCCCGGCAACTCCATCAGCAAGTCATCTCCTAGTCCACGCTGATTCAGTGCTTGCCAAGTCTTACGACTCCTCTTAAGCTCCTCCGCTAGCGCCCGTATAATGGCCGTAAGCACGTCTGCGTGGTAGAGCTTCCTGCAATCTACGTATACGCACACCTTTGCTCTACTTGCTGACGAAAAACTCGTTCCCAACTGCTTGGTATGAAGAAGGTGCAGGACCATCGCGGATTTCCCAACGCCCCTTCCCCCCGTAAGAATGAAGGGATGGCTTGCAGAAGCGTGACCGGCACCACGAGCGGCGTTCTGGCAATGCTGCGCGACGTTCGCCAGCAGTCTCTCGACCACACGGTTGTTGTGAGGTACGTGGACGTAACTCTCACCAAACCTCTTGGCAGCAAAGGACGTCTTGTTTTCACGGTAGAATTCATCAAAGAGATTATCTAGATCCGGATAGAAAGGCCCATGAGCAGCCATGGATATCATAGGGGGGTATGCCCGATTAGGTCGACGAAGGTCCGCTTCGTCGCCTGTGCGCGGCCGAAGCTCCCGATGGCAATCTCTTGCATAGGACCTTATGACTTCCAGAACTTGCTTAGACGGAACATCCCCGTCGGGCGCCCCGGACACAGGATGCACGCCGACGCTCAGCTCGAATACGCGCTCAAGCTTAGGTGGTAATGATGACGCCAGCATTTCCCGCTGTATCTCCAGTTTGCCGTGGATCCAACCGATCACGTTAGAACGGTCTCTGCTGGAGAGACCCTCGGGGAATGCGTACTGGAGGCGGACCGATGGCAAGTTATCGTCCACTCGGCGCACAACGTGATGTTTGAACTGGTGAGCTTGGGCTGAACAGGGAAGGTGCGCACGTTGCGGGTGGGTTGTATAGGACGACCTGGTGGAGTCAAGATCCAGTTCGTCGGACATAAGCAAGATTTTTGCTATAAGGACTCCTCGTATCTCACTTCCCTTGAGTAGATCCCTTATTCTATCGCATGCTTCCTGGTGGGTACTCGTTCCGTGACCCATGCAAACCAACGGAAGCAGATCGCGAAGCGGAGGATAAGCTCGGTACAGCTTCCTCAGTTCGCCCTTGTACCTTAGAAGGATGTTGGGGATTTCCGTCACATGTCGGCGTCGCACCTCGTCAATCACTTCCATTGGCCACCCGTTAGAGACGTCTACCTCCGGGGGGAGATGAACCATCCCCAGGTCATGCAAGTAACAGGCTGCAGCCAAACACATCAATTCCTCGTCGGAAAACCGGCCATCATTCTCCCGGACTTTGTCGGCGAACCTGAGTGCATAGTAGAATACACGATCACTGTGCTTTGGTCCATGGTCAGTGAACCAGTACTGCCATCCGAACGAAGCGAAGGCTTCGTCACAGACATCCGCCACGGATGATAGGAGGCCGCGGCACTTTCGCCGGACGCTAGGGTCCAGAGAGAACTCAAAGACCTCATGGCACTTACCTCGATTCCACATAGCTTTGCTCCAGGGCTAGGAACGCGCGGGGTTGTCCCTTGTCGTCGTCATCGTCTATCGTGGCCATGGTCTGCGCTCCTCAACTAGGCATCAGGCTGGCACAAGCATCCCCCGCGCTGAGCGAGGCAGAGACTGCATTTGAAGTCACACGGTACTGTGATCTTCCCTTTGTCGGTCGCCGCAAGCCGAACCTCGACTGCGACACAGTGTTATCACTGAGGCACTCGCGTGTTACGTCTTGCGCCTCCACGTGTCCGGTGTCATGGAGTCCGCCTGCAACTCGTGATAGACTTCCACAAGGGTTACAGGCAGGTTCCCTGCCTCTACCAGCTATTCGCTCAAGACGACTCCAATCTGACACGCGTTGTGGGCATTTCTGAGAAAGCCCCGCGTGGAGGTGCCTGAGCACGCGTGGGATAAGCCTTGCCCATTGCCCAATCCTACGTATCGTCGGAGCGCGCCCCGGAAGACCTGAGACGGTGTTTGTGCTCAAGCTGATCGGCGACGTGCCCAGTGCGACAGCCATCGCGGACGGGTCGGCGTCAGCGTTGGCTGGTACCGGCGGCCGCCAGCGCCCCGGCGGGCCATGTTCTTCAGGGCGATGTTCCGCGTGGCAGAGAAGTCCGTCGAACCGGCCACTTGGCCGGTCTCTGGGGTGAGGAAATATCAATTGCCAGTCTGCGTTCGGCTCCCGGCGGAACGGCCGGCCCAAGGGGCAAGACCGTGACGGTCGGCGTGCGGGAGGCATTCTGGATCGTTGACGAGCCAGCCGACCTCCACGAGCTCGACCGCCACCACACGCGCTCGTCGGGTCCACCCGGCAAGGGCCTTCACCCTTTCTCTTAGCTATGCCCTATCACACGCCATCTGTCCTGCCAGTTACAGCTTGCCAGGGCGGCACAACCCAAGCATCCCAACCAGCTGAAGCGGGCCTACACGCACCAACATCCTCCCCGGCCGAATCAGCCTGCTCGGGACAGGACGCCACGGCAAGCCGTCCGCGAGTATCAGCCCCCTGTTTGACGCGATCGGTGTCGAAGAACGCGTCCAGGCTGACTGCGATCATCCGCGGCATGGCGAAGAAATTGTTGATATTTCGCGGATGCCCGGTAAACTATACTTTATCAGTTACTGAACCCGGCCGTCCCCCCCCGGCGGCCGGGTCATCTGCAGAACCCGGCCGTCCCCCCCGCGGCCGGGTTCTCTTTTTTCTTCGCTTGAGACCCAGCTACTGCTGGCTCCGGGCACCCCCATTGCCGATAGTCGGGAAGGGAGAGGGAGTATGACGCACGACACATCGCCCGGCGGTATAGCCGGGCAAAGTCATCCGGGAATCCTGCGGGAATCCCGCCTTGCAAGCGTCAGTCGGCCCTGCTAGAGTGCAGGGCGTTGTCGGTAGTGATTCCTAGAAAGGGCCGGGATGAGGGCAAGGCGAAGAGACATTCTCTCGACTTTCGACGTGGCCCGGATGCTCGGCGTGGCTGTGTCGTCGGTCTCCAAGTGGGTCGATGAGGGCGAGTTGCCGGCAGCGCGCACGCCGGGCGGGCACAGGCGCATCGGGAAGGAGGACTTACTCCAGTTCCTCCACGAGCATAAGTTCAAGATGCCGCCCGATTTGCAGTCCCCGGCCCTGAGGATTCTCGTCGTCGACGCCGAGAAGTCAGTCGCCAAGTGGCTTGCCGAGGAGATCGGCGCGCGCTACCCGCAGTCGGAGGTGAGCTTGGCCCACGACGGTTACTCGGCCGGGGAGATCGTGGGGCTCGTCAAGCCAGCGGTCATTATCCTCGACCTGCACATGCCGGGAATCGACGGCTTCGAGGTCTGCCGCCGCATCAAGGCCAATCCGCACACGATGCAAGCCGCGGTCATAGCCGTCACGGCCGACCCGAATCCTAAGCTCAAGGCGCGCATCATGAAGTTGGGGGCGCGGGCGTATCTGACCAAGCCTCTTGACGTCGATGCCCTTGCGGCAGAGATCGACAAGGCCCTGGCCGCCCGTAGCAAGTCCGGAGTGGCGCCAGAAACCCCAAACTGATTGCCGCAGGCACCTGAGTCGCCCCAAGCGATGCGCAACAGGTATCACTGCAAAGTGCCTTCCGGAACATCAACCAGGACGTTTACGGGCCCGGCGGCGGCGCTGCGGATCATCGTGGCTGCGCGGAATACGCCGCGGGCGACGTGGGCGCCCTGCTCCATCAGCGCGGCCAGGAAGATGTCGTAGAGCCGTTGGGTGAGTTGGGGCTCGGCGGCCGAGGCGAATGTGGGCTGGCCGCCCTCGCTGGTGTCGGCCAGGAGAGTGAAGTTGGCAACCGCCAAGACGCCCCCCCGAACGTCCTGGCAGGACCTGTTGAGCTTGCCGTCCTCATCCTCGAATATGCGAAGCCGGGCGACCTTCCCGGCCAGTCGGACGGCGTCGGCCTCGGTGTCGCTCGCCGCCACGCCCACGTAAACCAGCAGGCCGCGGTCGATCCGTCCGACCGTCTGCCCGGCCACCATCACCTCCGCCCAATCCACGCGCTGCACCAGGGCCCTCATGGTCTGGCACCCCCGTCGAGGTGCCGGCGGGCCACCATCAGGATCGCCGGTGACACGGTCCGCGTAGAACCTATCGGTGGCGGGAGGAATTGCCGGTTGATTCGGCAGCCTCCCGTGTCCGGGTCGTGGCAATACGATACGTGTGCCGGTTCAAGCATGTTGGGGTCCCTGAAGACCGTCTGATAACCGGCTTCCTTCCAGCTCTCGAGCCAAGTCGCCTACCGAACGGCCACGGCTGTCTTGAGAAAACGCCACCACCCGTGTCCTTTCGCCAATTCTTGGAGCCAAAGGCGTCGACAGGCAGGCAGCCGAGTTCTCGCTACGATCGACTTGCCCATGGCGCCGAGGCCGGACCGCCAGTTCCTCCATGAACTACTGCCGCGGCCGCCTGCAGCCCCACAGCGCCCTCGCGCGCACGTCGCACGAGGCAAACCAGCGTTCAGCGCCATGGCGGCGCATACTCCCTGTTTCCACCCCGTATTCGCATGAGACAGCGCCGATCTGACACGTCCGGGGAATATTTCCGGAAGACGTCGGCTCGTGCGAGCATAAGCACCCGTGGGTAAGTACCTTGCCCAGTGCCCCTGACAGATGTATCATCGATGCACGCCTCGGAAGACATGAAGACGGGTCTTATGCTCACCAGAACAAGCACAATCCTGCTGGAAGGGCTGAAGGATCATGCCAACCAAATGGCCTGGCGGGAGTTCGACGCGCGATACCGGCCGCTCCTGCTGGCTGTCGCGCGACGCCTGGGCCTGGCGGAGGAGGATGCCGATGACGCCGTGCAGGAGACCGTCACCGCCTTCGTTGCCCAGTATGCCAAGGGCCGATACCAGCGTGAAAAGGGCCGTTTGCGTGACTGGCTCTGCGGGATCATGACCCACAAGGTCCGCGACATCCAGCGCCGGCTGTTGCGCCATAGACAGGTCGCCTCGCAGGAGGCATGCATGATGGCGGAGATCGAGGACAACTCCGTGCAGGCCGCGATGGAGGCGGAGTGGTCCAACGCCGTCCTGCGCCAATGCCTGGAGGAGATCCGCCAGGAAGTCCAGCCCAGGACGTTCGAGACCTTCGAGCTGTTCGTGCTCAAGCAGTGGCCGGCCCGCCAGGTGGCCCAGCGGTGCGGGGTCTCGTCGGACGTGGTCTATCAGAACAAGCGCAGGATCCTTCAGCGAACCCGCGAGCTGATGCCGAGGATCGAGGAGATATGGTAGAGAAGCCCAGCATGTCAGCATGCCCGAACCCCGATATGCTGGCCCAGCACGTGGCCGGCACGCTCGCTCCGGCGACTGCGAGCGTTGTCGCCCTGCATCTCAGCACCTGTGAGCCCTGTTCGCGCGCACTGGAGCAGCTGCGCGCGGACGATGAACTGGCGGCCCGGCTGCGCTTAGCCGCCGGAACGCAGAAGGAGGGTACGCTGCGGCGGCGGCTCCAGCAGGCGCTGGGCGATGGCTATGACGTGCTTGACGCCCTGGGCTCGGGCGCCCACGGCATGGTCTTCAAGGCCAGGGATCTGCGGCTGAATCGCCCGGTTGCGGTCAAGACGCTCGGCGATTCGAGCCGGGCCGACCGTCTGCCGGCCATCGTTCGAGAGGCCCAGCAGCTGGCCAGGGTCAATCACCCCGGCGTGGCGGCGGTGTATGCCGTCTCCGAACAGTCCGATCCGCCGCTGGTCGTCATGGAGTTCGTGGACGGCCTGCCGATCACCGAGGCGCTGGCCAGTCAGCCGCTCAGCCAGCAGCTCGGCGGGTTCCGCCAGGCCCTGCAGGCCGTCGCGGAGCTGCACCGCCGGGGGATTGTGCACCGCGACCTCAAGCCCGCCAACGTGCTGGTGGACCGACAAGGGCACGTCAAGCTGGTGGACTTCGGAATCGTCAGGGACATCGGCCACCGGCAGGCCGCCCGGGCCGAGGGCACGCCCGCCTACGTCGCCCCGGAACAAAGCCTGGGTCAGCCGGCCAGTGCCGGCGCGGATGTCTTCTCACTGGGGGTGATCCTGTATGAACTGCTTACCGGTCGCCGGCCGTTTGGGGGACAGACGGCGACGCAGGTGCTCCAGGCGGTCCGCAAGGCCGATCCGCCCCTGCCGCGCTCGCTGCGGCAGCAGATCCCGGGGCCGCTCCAGGCGATCTGCCTGGCCGCCCTGGAAAAGGACCCCGAGCTTCGTTACCCATCCGCCAGGCAGCTCCTGCTGGACCTGGAGCGTTTCCTGAACGGGGAGGCGGTCACCGCGAACCCGTCGCTTCTCGGCAGTATCCTGGATCACGGGATCGAGCGGCACGTCTCGGACCTGGACCGCTGGCAGAAGGACCGGATGATCTCCACCCGGGAGTGCGACTACTTCATGGACAAGTACGACCGCCTGCGGCAGCGCGAGGAGTTCTGGGTGCTGGACAGCCGGCGGATCTCCTTCTCGCAGGTCATGCTGCACCTGGGGGCCTGGTCGGGCGTGGTCAGCGGGTTCCTGATGCTGGCGTTCCCCTGGCCGAGGATCGGGGCGATGAGGGCGATATTGCCCGCGGCCCTGCTGGCCGCGCTGCTGGCCGGCGGTGAGCTGCTGTGGCGGCGGCACACCCGGCGCGTGGCCCTGGTGCTGCTCATGGCGGGTGCCATCCTGTGCCCTATCGCCGTGGCGACGGCCCTGAGCTGCGCCGACTGGCTCATCGGCGGGTCGAACAGCCCGGACCTGCTGCCGGGCATCCTGACCAACCATCAACTGCTGGCCGCGACGATAGCGGCGCTGGTGCTCGCCGCCGGCCTGTGGTGGCGGACCCGCACGTCGGCTCTTGCGATCATCTGGGCCCTGAGCGTGATGGCCCTGGCCACAGCGGTGTTCACCCTGACCGGCCTGCGGACCTACCTCGAGGATGGACGATACGGCCGGGTGGCCGGCTGGTACCTCTGGCCCGGTTTGGGGCTGCTGGCGCTGGCGATGGCGTGGGACATCCGGTGGAAGGTCCAGCGGTTCGCCGGGCCGCTCTACATCATGGCCGTGGCCGTCCTGCTGCTGTCCCTGACGCTCATCGCCAAGTTCGGCCCCACACTTCAATGGCTGGGCATCGTCCAGTTGCAGCAGTCCGGCGACATGGGCCGCCATATCAAGTACGGCTTCATGATCAACGGCGCGGTCTACCTGCTGCTGGGGCTGTTGGCCGATCGATCCGCGAGCAGCCCCTGGCTGCGGAGGATCGGCATGCTCCTGTTCTGGCTGGCCCCGTCGCACATCCTCATACCGATCCTCGCGCTCGAAGGCGAGTGGCCGATCGCCGGGTCAACCTGGACGGCGCCTGAGATACTTCTGCCGATCGGCGCGCTGGGTTTCGTGTTCGCCAGCGTTCCCAAGCAGATGAAGTCGTTCTTCTTCTCCGGCCTGTTCTACGTGGCGATCGCCGTCCACCGCCTCACGGCTCGGCATTTCGAGGATGTCCTGGCGTGGCCGGTAGCCCTGGCGATTGCCGGGGTGGCGCTGGCGCTGGCGGCGTGGCGATATCCCGCGCTGTTTGACAGGCAAAGACGCCCCGACCCACGCGATCAGACCGATGGGTAACGTCAGGGGCGGGCCTTTCGGCCCGACCCCGGCGGTCCCTGGCATGTCTTCTTTAGTCTCTTCCACTGCTTGAGGTGATCACGACGAGGGTCCGGCATGGACTCCAATGGCAGAAGGTTCATTTCATGAAGGCCATGCCAGCATTGCCAGCGAATCGGACCGTACGGGTCATCCAGATGCTCCACGAACACTCCAGCCGCCGCCTCCCTGCCTATTACCGCGGAGATGATTCTCAGACCGGAGCACCGGATGCGGGGATCAAAGCTCATCATAAACTCTTCCGCAACGGGGATCGCGGCCTTCCCATGGGCTATTATCGCGCGCTCCGAACGGGGCACCCCATAATAGCCCCCATCTCCCCGCTCTCGGTCAAAACGCCAGTCGGCCACGGCGTTTTCTGAGTAGCACCAGAGAAGCTCGTTCTTGGCCGACTCAAGACTGCGGCAGCCGGCGACCTCTAGAAGACACATGGCCACCATGGTCGCCATAGCGCATCTCTTAAGCGTCTGCAGCATCTTACCGCCCACCATATTTCTGATCCCCGTCCCTGCAGTAGACCGTGGCCTTCAGATTGCTTTGGCCGAACCTGATGCCGACGTCCTGCGCGTTGACGTTCCAGTAGTTGTACCCAAACAACCCGGGGGTTCTCTTACGAGCCGAGACCGCGGCCTGCCTGTAAGTTATCGCCTTCGGTGTAAAATCCCAGGAGCCCGCATCCATCTCCTTCAGGCCCTCCTGTTCGCCACAGGTGTCTATCTCCCCCTTCATGGTGATCGTCACGTTGTCGAAGGGCTTCCACCATGTGGCGTCGAACCGCCACTTGTTGTCCTTGCCCAGGATGGACGGCTCGCCATTCACGAAGTTGTAGAAGTCCTTCCGCTTATACTGGGCGCCGGGGTTGGTGGACCACAAATGAAAGCCCTGTACTACCAGGTTAACTGTGCCCGTGACACACACGGCCTTTTGATCGGCCCTGGACGTGGTGAAGCTCAGTTTGCCCGCGGGTCGTGCGTTCAGGCGGTAGTACGTCCTCTTGCCGAGGGCGCCCGTCCACCCTTCCTTGCTGACCCAGTCCGCGAGAATATCCCCGGATAGCGTCTGGCCGGCCGGAGCGCTGCCCGCGGCGGCGGACGGGGGGCTGAACCTGTAGATCTCGAGGCTGCTGGCGCCCGGCAGGGCCACCTGCTGCGTTATCCAGGTCTTGTCCTTCTTCTGGCCGACCTTCTTCAGCAGTTCAACGTCCAGGTTGACCGGGCCGGCCACGAAGACCTCCAGGCCGGCGGGATCCTGGTATTGTGCGGGGCTCGATGCGACGTACTGATACCAGTTCATCCCATCGGCGTACACGATCGGGTCGGGGGTCGTCCATCTCCCGAGGGTCGTGTGGAGGTAGCGGTTCCGCACCTGGTACAGCCGGCTCTCCGGGTCGAACCGGTAGCCGCAGTAGAGGATCTCGTTGTCCCAGTCGCTTGCGTTGTCGGCGTCGGCCGACCATTGTGCCATGTTCGGATCCACATCCGATTCGCCGTTGAGCACAGTGGCCTTGCCGTAGGGGTCGTAGATGTAACGCTCGAGAACCGCGCCGTTTGGATCGACCAGGGCCGTCGTGTTGAACTGGGCGTCATGCGTGTAGAACAGCGTGTCGTCCAGCGTTCCGTCGGTGTTGGCGTCGCGGAACCGCACCACGGGAGCATCGATATACTCGGCCCCCCAGACGTACTGTTTGAGCGGGTTGGCGTTTGCGTCCTTGCGGACCTCCAGCACCTGCCATGCCCGGTTATAGTAGAAGTCGTACGTGCCTGAGCCCGCCCGCACCTTGCGGATCCGGCGGTTCAGCCCGTCGTAGGAGTACGTCGCCACCATCGCGCCGGGGCTGCTGGCGCCCTGGGAGACCCTCACCAGCCGGTTCCACGCGTCGTAG
>JAUWQU010000568.1 GCA_030610965.1 Phycisphaerae bacterium | reverse complement strand
TTACGACGGCGTCCGGCTGGGCGATGGCTATGTGCATGCGATCCTTCGCCGGGGCAACTGCGGCGGCGCCGAAGGCATGGTGAGGTTTGCGAAGGAGTCGATCCGCAAGGCCCGACCGCTGGCGACTCACCTTGACGTGCGGATCGACGCGGGGCTGGTGGAAGGGCCCGTGCTGGACGCCATCGACGACGAGGCCGTCCGCTTTGTGGGGCGCATCAAGAACAACGCCCGCCTGGACAAGCTCGCCGAGCCTTACCTGGGGCGGATGCCGGGCAGGCCGACCGCCGACGGCGACGAGTTCGCCATCGAACTGGGCGAGTACCGTGCCAGGAGTTGGACCCGCCCGTACCGGCTGGTGTTGGTGATCGTCGACCTGCCCGACCCGAAGACGGGGCTGCGGCAACTGTTCCCGCACTACTTTTTCCTGGTGACCAACTGGCGGGCCGAGCGGCGAAGCGCGTGGGGCCTGCTGGAGCACTACCGCAAGCGTGGCACATTCGAGGACCGGCTGGGGGAGTTCAACGCGGTCATCGGTCCGGGCCTGCCGGCCGGGTCGTTCGAGGCCAACGAGACGAGCCTTCTGCTGAAGCTTCTGGCGTTCAACCTTGCCGGGATGATCCGTGGCGAACTGGAGGGCGGCAGCGGCAACGGCTGGGACCTTCGCCGCGTCCAGCAGACGGTGCTGAAGGCCGGGGCGCGTGTGGCCGAGCACAGCCAGCGAATCTTCGTGGACGTTGCCAAGGCGGCCGGAGTGCTTTGGGGCAGACTGCTGGGTCGGATGCAACACTGGTGGCACGATGAGGCGTGGGGGCGCGATGGAGCGGGTCGCCGCCGCGGCTGCCGCGCTCGGCCGTGGGTAGCTCCGCCAAGCCACGCCCACCTGTGCCTGGTGCTTCGGGAGTGACCGCCGGAAAACCCGGCGCGGGGCGCTTCCCAGGGCCATCAGGCCGATGGGGGTAAGGGGGCAGTTCGCGCCGCCGCCCGCAATCCGCCCCCGAACTCCACGACTTCATGCTTGCTGGCCGGCCGAAGAGCAGGGAGAATCAACTGCCAACCGTTGGTGAATAATCCGGGCTGAATGAAGCCTGCCAGTTCCAGGTGCCGGTTGACGGGGGCGCGAAGTGCACACGCCATTTGTTGCCGGTGGAAGCTCCCGTGTTGCCCGCGTCCCCGTTGGCGGCGTAGTAGCCGGGCACCGTGTAACTATTGCCGCCCTGCGTGAAGGTCACGTCCAACCGGTAGTCGAGGAACGGGTTGGTGGTGGCAGTCTCACTGGTGCTCGGGCCGGTGAACGTCAGTGTGGTCTTGTGCCACTGCCTCAACTCGCCCGACAAGATACCGCTCGAAACCGCCTGTGACGTGCCAAGCAGCACCATCGCTGCCGTGATACCCATATTGGAAAACTTCATCACGCTGCCTCCAGGATAGGAAATCTGGTAACCGTTTACTGGGGATTTCCCATATGACTGCCAGCCCACGACCGTCGCGGGCCTTTTCAGCGATTCTATCACACTCCGAGAGATCAGACAGCATTCTCTTGGCTCCTGGAAGAGGCATCTGCCCGCCAACGGGCCGTGGTGCTTCCCGGAACGGCCTTTTCCCGAGCGTTTGGAGTAGGTGGGGGCAGACCGCCCCCGTCGTCCGCGCGCCCTCCCGCCGTTTCGTCGTGTGCTGCCGTCATCCCGGCACCGGTTCCCGTGGCCTGAGCCGCCGAATGCGTTCGAGGATGCTCCGGAAGAGCCCCCGTGGCACGGCGACCTCGGCCATCTGGAAGATCACGTACCGCGAATGGGCGACAACCTTCGCCCCGATCTTGATCAACTTCTCCCGCAGCGTCGTCAGCGACCAGTGCTTCACGGACCGCGGAAGGGCCAGCCTACGCAGGAAGTTGCCCAGGTTGTACGCGATGGCGAACAGTTGGAGGCGGACCTGGTTGTCCACGAAGTCGTGGCAACTCAGCCGCGTCCACTTCACGGCGTTCTTGCCTTCCTTGATCCACTGCTCCGCCGTGCCGCGACCGTTGTAGAACTTCACCACACGCCAGGATGGGCGGCGAAGATTCGTCACGATGAACCCCACGCGCGGGAACAATTCCCCTTTGTGATGCTCGATCTTCGCCACCACCCGGCGAGGCCTGTCCCAACTGCCCGCCTGGTAGAGGAAATCGTAGTACCAGACGACCGGCTTGTTGGACTGACGACCTACCGGCCGGGTCAGCAGCGGTTCGATCTCGCGATGCAGCACCGCGTTGGCCGGAAGGCGGATCGCGTACAGGTAGCGTTCGGCCTCCAGGTACTCGTAGAGTTCCGGCCGGGCGAACGCCGCGTCACCGCGGAAAAACCGGCGGATGTCCGAATCGCTGTAGCGAGCGACGATCGGCTGCAAAACCAAACGCCAATCGTCGGCGCTGGACACGTTGCCTTCGCGTAGCAACGCCCGCTCCAAGTCACCGAACTGGTTGAAGCAGAACAAGGGATGGTAGCACGTGCAACCGAAGTGCCCGTTGTAGGCCGTGCCTTCCTGCTCGCCGTACGTCTCGCTGGACGCGTTGTACAAGAGCCATCCTACGACTAGCAGGATGATGACGCCCGTGGGCGAGCCGCTCAGGATAACGGCAACCACGCCGCCCAGTAGCGAGAGCACAATTACGCCTTCAACATCACGTGGAATTCGCCATCGAATCACCTCCCTTCGGGTTGGCCCGCTGGACGCGCCCGCAGATCACGCCGAGCGAGCCTCGTAAGTGTGTTGGTCGATACGGTGGGGCACCAAGGCTGCGGTCCAAGTCGCCGAGGCCGCGATACACATGGGATCCCGCCAAGCTGAACATCCAGTTCATCACGCGACGGCCCGCGCATCCCATCGCCGACGCAGTGCCCGCAGCCGCAAGCAAACCGCGGGGCAGGAACCGCCCAGGGCCGCGGCGATCTCAGTTTGCGGGCAGCCCTCGAGTTTCATCCAGACGATCAGCTTGTCTCGCTGATCGCAGCCGGCGAGGAACTCGCCCCAGTCCAACTTAGGCTGGACGAGGTCAAGCGGGGTCCACCTGGCCCGGCGGTCGCCAAATACCTGGTAGAACGAGGACGGGTTCTCGCCCACGGCGGAAATGCCCACGTGGCGGCCAACACGCTGCCGCGCGAGGGTCGTTTCCGACAGGGCGTCGTTGGAGCTGTAGCCCCCCAGTCGCCTGCCGCTGAGAGCTTGCCGTATGGAATACCAGGTGAGCGTCGTGACCGCGACGTCTTTGCCCTTGCGCCTGGGGGAGACGTACGTGAACCAGGCCAGGGCCACGGCCTCGGCTGTGAACTCGCTCTCACGGTCGGGCCCATACTCATAGAATCGGTAACGAAATCTGCTCGAAAGCTCCGGCATCATCTCCTTGAACTCACTGCGGATCTGCTCGTCGGTGGGTTGTGCGGTCGCAATCATCAGTCGATCTCCGTTGGGGGATGGGGTGGAGACCGCTACGCTGCGTCCCAAGCGCAGACATCCCCCGCTGGTGCGGAGGCGGCGGTCTCGAAGAAACCGGCCTCCGCGCACGCGGAGGGACAGGAAGAGCTCAGTGCTTCTGGGGGTCAGCTACATGCCGGTGCCGGTCTGAAGATACATGGGCGTCGCCGGCTTGAAAATGCGGCGAGTTGGCTGGCGAG
>JAUWQU010000743.1 GCA_030610965.1 Phycisphaerae bacterium | reverse complement strand
CACCACCCGCTGGGGCCACCTCGCCAGCCCGTCGGCGGGGGGGGGCGAGTGACGCCCATGGCCAGGACCGGCGGAAGTAGGCTCGTGTGGGTCGCCTGCGGTTTTGCGGCGGCCGCAGCCGCGGTGGCCGCAGGCGGGTGGTACCTCGACAGCCAAGCAGCGGACGTCGGTCGGTTGGCGGACTCCCCGCGAGTCAACGACCGTATGGAGGCGGCCGGCCGCCTCGAGCGCGAGAGCGGCGCGGCGGCGCGGCGGGCCCTGCGCCGACTGTCGGCCGACCCGGACCGGCGGGTGGCGCTCAAGGCCGTCTGGTCGCTGAGCCGCCGGCCCGGCGAAGACGCTCGCGATGCCTTGGCCGAGATCGCTCACGATCGGCAGCTCGGCGGGGAGGTTCGGGGGGAGGCGGCCGCCGAATACGGCAGACAAGGCGGCGCCGACGCGCATCTGCTGGCCGAAATGCTCCGCCACGACGACGATCCCGAGGTCCGCGCCGGGGCGGCCAAGGGGCTGAGCTTCCTGGCCGATCCGAACGCCGCCGCCGCGCTGGCAGCGGGGCTGAGCGACTCGGACCGCCGCGTCCGCCTGTGGGCGATCACCGGCATCCACAGGCTGATCACGCCCCGGCTGCCATACCAGGCCGAGCTGGAGCCGGGCCGCCAGCAGCGCCAGATCGAGGCCATCAAGGACTACCTCCGAACCCACGGCGTGTCGATCGACTGACTGCGGCGCCGCTGCGCGAATCCCCGAAGCATTGCCTGCAGAACTTGGGAAGCAGTACCGGTGCTGAGCGCGAACTGCTCTAGCGGCCCGCGCTCGGCCGATACCGTTTCCAATCTATCCCCAGGCTGTCGAGCTTGTAGCGGATGATCCGCGGCGTCGAGCCGAGGTCACGGGCGGCCGAGGAAATGTTGCCGTCTGCTCGCTTGAGAGCGTCGACGACAAGGTCGCGCTCGAATAGGTCCACGCGGTCCTGCAGCGTGCCCTCGCCGATGGTGTCCGATGCGTCGGACGTCTGGAGCGTCGGCGGCAGGTGATGGCCGTGGATCACACCGTCGTTGCTCAGCAGCACCGCGCGCTCGATGCAGTTCTCCAACTCGCGGACGTTGCCGGGCCAGTGGTAGGCGACCATCATGTTGATCGCCGGCGTGGTGATGCGGCGCACGTCCTTGCCGAGTTTCTTTGCGTACCGCACGACGAAGTGGTCGGCCAGCAGAAGAATGTCGTGTTTTCGCGCCCGCAGCAGCGGCAGCACGATCGGAAAGACGTTAACGCGATAGTAAAGATCCCGGCGGAACTCGCCGCTTTCGACGGCCTTCTCGAGGTCGCGGTTGGTGGCGGTGATAACGCGGACATTGGCCTTGACGACTTTGTTGCTGCCGACCCGCTCGAACTCCCGCTCCTGGAGGAACCGCAGCAGCCTGATCTGCGTCGCCAGCGAGAAGTCGCCGATCTCGTCGAGGAACAGCGTCCCTCCGTCGGCCTGCTCGATCCGCCCGGCCCGGGCCTGGATCGCGCCGGTAAACGCGCCCTTCTCGTGGCCGAAAAGCTCGCTTTCGAGCAGGTTCTCGCTCAGTGCCGCGCAGTTGACCTTCACGAATGCGTGGCGGGCTCGCGGGCTGGAGTAGTGGATCGCGTGGGCGACGAGCTCCTTGCCCGTGCCGCTCTCGCCGCGGATCAGCACAGTCGTGTCGCTGTCGGCCACCTGCTGGATCGCGCGGTACACCTGCCTCATCGCGTCGGAATTGCCGATGATGTTTTCCGGCCTGTATGTGTCCTCGAGCTGGCTGCGGAGATGGAGGTTCTCATTCTCCAGGGCCTCGCGTTCGATGGACGAACGGCGGCGGGCGTTGATGTCGTTGGCGATTATGCTCGCTACGATGCTGAGCAGCCGCACGTCCTCGTCCAGCGGGGCCGACTCGTCGAAGAGGCGGTCGACGGAAAGCGCCCCGATGACCTCCTTGCCGGCCGAGATGGGCACGCAGATGAAGCTGATCTCGTCCTTGCTGATCTTGCGGTGGCCGCGAAGGCGGTTGAGGAACCGGGGCTCCTCGCTGATCTTCGGCACGATCGCCGGTTTGCCCGTCCGGACGACCTTGCCGGTGATGCCCTCGTCCATGCGATAGCGGATCGTCTTCACCTGCCGCCGCGATAGGTTGTGCCCGACCTCCACAAGCAACTCCTGCCGATCCGGCGACACCAGCATGATCGTGCCGGACCGCATGCCCAGCCCATCGTGAAGGATGTCCAGAATCTCCGCCAGCATCGACCGCTCGCCGACTCCCATGGCCAGGATCCCGCTGATGCGGAAAAGGGCGTCAAGCTCCTTGGCATGCTTTCGGCTGTCTGTCACACGTGAACTTGTCGGCATCGGGTATTGCTCCTGTCTGATCGGCCCTTAGCTACATTCTTGTTTATCGGCGTAATTAAATGACAAGATTGTAACTTACGCGGAACAACATGACAACGTTGTTCCAAGAATATCCCCGCTGAAGTCGCTGCGCCGCGGGCGATCGGGACCTTCGCGGGGGAGCGGGACTTTCGCGGGCGAGCGCCCAGGGGTTTCACGCCCAAGATTCCAACTTTGGGATTCGCACCCAGGGATTGCTATCCCTGGGCCTCGGGTCAGAGGGAAAAGGTGCGGTTGAGTGACCGTGTGACTTCCGCGGAATCCAGAGCGGACCTCTTGAAGCCCAGGGATAGCAATCCCTGGGTGCGAATCCCAAAGTTGGAATCTTGGGCGTGAAACCCCTGGGCGCTCGCCCGCGAAAGTCCCGCTCCCCCGCGAAGGTCCCGATC
>JAUWQU010000386.1 GCA_030610965.1 Phycisphaerae bacterium | reverse complement strand
TAGGTAGTAGGTAATAGGTAGTAGGTAATAGGTAGTAGGTAATAGGTAGTAGGTAATAGGTAGTAGGTAGTAGGTAATAGGTAGTAGGTAGTAGGTAATAGGTAGTAGGGAAAGAAACGCCGAGCATTGTCTTTCAATATCGCCTTGAGGATGGCCTTCACCCCCCGGAGAGGATGCCGCCACGCTTCGCACGCGCCGGCAAGCTCGAACCGCAACGAATCGTTACGGCTTGACGTTTTGTTGCATATCAGGTTGGCTCATCTTGGCGGCGTGGTCGCGGCCGAGGAAGAAGTTCGCCCAGCCTGACGTTCGTTCCAGGGAATTGTCGGCCGGCGGGATGTACTGCGTTCGCATGTTGTCGAGTTTCCCAGCCGCGGAGAACCGCTGGTACGTCAGCGTCCATACGCAGGGCTTGTCATCGTCGACCTCGCAGCGGGCGTTTCGGCTGCCGCCGCAGGGGCCGTTGCGCTGGCCCTTGGCGCATCGCGACATGGGGCAAAGGTAGCCCAGGTCGAACAGGGCGCAGTCGCCGCATTCCTGGCAGTCGAACAGGGCCCTCTTGATGTTCCGCTCAAAGAAGTAGGCCGCCCTGGTCAGCAGTTTCGATTTTTCCAGCAGCTTGTACGCCCAGCGGCCCATTCGGTAAAGCATGGCGCCTTCGGTGAAGACGTAGCGGTGGAAGCACCGGCTGACGTGGTAGTTAGGCGACAGGACTCTCTTGCGGGCGGTGGTAACGGGGACGCATCTTTCTTCGGCGAACGAGAGGTCCGGGTCCTCGGGGAACAGGTAGAACTCGTCCGGCTGGGAGAAGCGAAGCTCGCCTGCGTGGTCGCGCCAGTTCTCGCCTATTTCCTCGGAGCGACGGATGATGTGCTCGAAGTCCTCGAACTTCAGTCCGAATCCGCCGAGGTGTACGCCGCTGAACTTAATGCCGCGGAAGATGGCCATCATTCTGGCGGCGCGTTCCAGGCGGGCGCCCTTGCCCTTATCGGGGGCCTCCGCCTCGGCTGACAGGGTGGCCATCAGCTCGTCGGTGACAACGCAGCCGGGGACCAGGCCCTTGTTCATCATGGAACCCGCGCCCTTGCTGACGGCGTACGCGTTGCCGAAAACCGGCACATGCAGGCCGCGATACTTGAGGTACTTGAGGATCTCGGCGAACTTGCGCATGTCGTAGCCGAGCTGCGGGATGATGAAGTCCGCCCCGGCGGCGATCTTCTTCTCCAGCTTGTACATCTGCGGCAGCAGCTCCGCCTCGTGCCGCTTGAAAGGTGAGACTGCGCAGGCCAGAAGGAAGTCCGTAGCGGGCAGGCGGTTGAACGTGCCGGGCTTTCGGCCGGGGACCTCCAGGCCGGCGTTCATGGACTTCAGCAGGCGGAGGGCATGCACGGCGTCGAAGTCGAAGATGGGCTTGGCCATGCCGTCGTAGCCGCCGACGGGGTAGTCGCCCGTGATGACCAGCAGGTTATTCAGCCCTCCACGCGCCAGGGCGGAAGCCCGCGATTCCATCATGTTGCGGTTGACGTCGCGGCAGGAGAAATGCACCAGCGGCTCGACGCCCATTTCCATCAGTTCCCGGCCGAGCACGTCGGGGCTCAGGGCCGGATTGCCGCCCGGGTTGTCGGTGATGCTCACGGCGTGGATAGGCACATCGGAGGATGCGACCTTCCGGCCGAACTCGATGATCTGCTCGATGGCCTTGCCCTCATGTCCTCGGCCAGGGACCAGCTCGCACGTGACGATGAATTCGGAACCCGCCAGCAGCAATTCCTTGAGCTTGCTCATGTAAACCTTACCACCTCGTAAAGAGACCTCATTCCCTGATGTCATGGCGTTCCATCATCTTGTTGTATAGTCACGGGCGGGAGACGCCAAGGAGTTTCGCGGCGATTGCCTTGCTGCCTTCGGCGGCGGCAGATGGTTTTCGCGGGCGTCAACCCGGTGCGGCGATTCCGCAACGGGCTGAAAGAACAAGCGTCTAAAGCCTGAAAGGCCGGGGGTCGAGCCCGCTTTCTGAAAGTATCAGCAGATTCGCATTCGTTTTTAGGTTGACATTTCGGCCTGGTCTGGTACTACTATGGTGTGCCAGAGGCAAAGCGGCCCATTACGCGGACATCCCAGTCGGCCCAGCAGCGCCGGCTGCGGTCGGAATTGAGGAAGATACTCGACAGCAGCGGTGTGCCGCACGGAACCTTGCTCGAACGCCAGAGGGTCTGCGGGAAGACCAACTGCAAGTATGCATGCGGGCAGAAGCATCGCGGCCTTTACCCGGTCGTCACCGAAGGCGGCAAACCACGTCGGCTCTACGTGCCAAAGCACTGGGAGCAGACGGTGCGGCAATGGGCCCAGGACTACCGGAAGGCGCGATAACTGATGGAAGAGGCCTCGCGCATCCATTTCGCGCTCAGCCGGAGCAAGCAGGCCCTGGCAGTCCTGAGGACGAGGCGCGGGACCTGTGGGGCGATGCCCAGAGCCTCTTTGCCCGCATGGCGCCGGTAGAGATGCCCCGAGGCCGCTGGCAGGCGGAATGCCGGCATCTGGAGCGAAACATGAGCGATTGCTGCGGAGAAGGAAAAGGCAAACCCGCCGGCCCTTGTAAGGCCGTCTCGCCTTGCGGCGCGGCGCGGCCTGGGGCTGCGCCCTCAGCGCACCCGGCCGATCCGCAGGCGTGGTTCGCCGACATGATCCCGAACGCCATTGCCTACGCCCGCGACGCCAAGGCCGCGGGCAGGCCCATCGTGGGCATCATGTGCGAGTACACGCCGCGAGAGCTGATCCTCGCCGCCGGAGCCGTGCCGGTCTGCCTGTGCGGCGGGTCCGTCGATACCATCGGCCCGGCCGAGGAGCACCTGCCCGCCAACCTCTGCCCGCTGATCAAGAGCACGTACGGCTACCACGTCACAGGCGCCAACCCGCTGCTGGAGATGTGCGACCTGCTTGTGGGCGAGACGACCTGCGATGGCAAGAAGAAGATGTACGAACTGCTGGCCGACAGCAGGGAGATGATCGTTCTCGAACTGCCGCAGAGGTCCGACACCCCGGCCGCCCTCGAATACTGGGCTAGCGAGCTGCGCCGCCTGCGCTCGAGCCTCGAACGCCGTTTCGGCGCAGGCATAACCGACGGCCGGCTGCGGGAGGCCATCGCCACGATGAACCACGAGCGGGCACTGCGCCGCGACCTGGCGGCCCTGATGAAACGCAAGGCGCCGCCGCTTACCGGGCGGCAGTTGCTGGACTACAAGAGCGTCATCTCCGCCATCCCGGCCGATATGGTGCAGTACGCCGCCGCGGCCGAGAAGCTCTCCGCCACCGAGGGCTGCGATTCGCTCGGTCGCCGCACGCGGGTGCTGCTGACCGGCGTGCCCGTGGTGCATGGGGCCGAACGCGTGTTGGATATCATCGAGGGCCACGGCGGGCTTGTCGTCTGCCAGGAGACCTGCACCGGCGTCAGGCCGATCCTGGAAGACGTCGACGAGCGCGCCGCCGATCCGATCGCCGCCATCGCCGAGAAGTACTACCACCTGCCCTGCTCGGTGCTGACCCGCAACACGGCCCGGCTGGATTCGTTGCGGAAGCTCGCCCGCGAGTACCGCGCAGAGTGCATAATCGACATCATCTGGCAGGCGTGCCTGACATACGACGTCGAGAGCTACTACGTCCGCCGCCTGGCCGAGGAAATGAACCTGCCGTACCTGAGGATCGAAACCGACTACTCGCCGTCGGACTCCGCGCGAATTACCGTGCGGGTCGAGGCCCTGTTCGAGACCGTACGAGGGGCCGCCGCAAGGGGATGATGAATCGCAATAAAGAGGATTACCACAGAGACACTGAGACTCAGAGGTCATAAGAAAGACAGACACGAGAAGCCCAGGGATAGCAATCCCTGGGTGCGGACGTAGTGTGCTTTCCCGCTCTTCGGGTGAACCAGAGGTTCATCCGGAACTGCGTCAACTTCCCTGACCCGAGGTCGACACGCCGATGACGACCGTCGCCTACACCTGCCCATTTGTCCCGGCCGAGTGGATACGGGCTCACGGGCTCAAGGCCTCTCGCATAGTCCCGCCGGGGCGGGGCCACGGCGCGCTGATGGAGGCGACCGCGGGCCTGTGCCCGTTTGCAAGGGCGCTGCTGAACGACCTCGCCGGCCGCCCCGCGGGAAGCCCAGCCGTTTTCACCACCGTCTGCGATCAGATGCGGCGCGCGGCGGAAGTCTTCGCGGCCCGCTGTCCGGACAGGCCATGCTTCGTGATGAACGTGCCCGCGACGTGGCGGACGCCGGCGGCGATGGGCATGTACGTCGACGAGCTTCGCCGCCTCGGCGGGTTCCTCGTCGGCCTGGGCGGATCCGCGCCGACCGACGGGCAACTCACCGAAGTGATGCTCGACTACGACGGCGCCCGCCGGCAGCTTGCCGCCGCTCGCGACGGCCTGACCGCGCGCCAATACGCCGAACTCCTGGCCGACTTCGGCCGGTGCGGCATCGATGCCGCTGGCGACGCCTGCCATGCAGCACAGGCCGACCGCAAGACCGACGCGGTGCCCCTGGCGATCGTGGGCGGGCCCCTGCTTGGCGGGCACTTCGAGGTCTTCGACATCGTCGAGCGTTTCGGCGGGCGGATCGTCCTGGACGCCACCGCCGGCGGCGAGCTGACGAGCCCCGCGCCGCTGGACCGCCACCGCGCGGACGAGAACCCACTGGCAGCCCTGGCCGAGGCGTACTTCGGCGCGATCCCCCACGCGATGCGCCGCCCCAACAGTCAGTTTTACGATTACCTGCGGCGCGAGCTGCCCGCCCGCGGCGCTCGCGGCGTCCTGTACCGCCACCACACGTGGTGCGACACCTAGCGCGCCGAGGCGAAGCGCCTGGCCG
>JAUWQU010000552.1 GCA_030610965.1 Phycisphaerae bacterium | reverse complement strand
GTCAGCCAGTTGGCCGGCGGGTTCTCCGGCCAGGCGGGCGTCTCCGGCACATATGGCGGCGCCGGCGCGCGCGGGCTACCCTTGCGCGTTGCCCTCTTTGCGTCGGCGTCGCTGCGAGCCGCGCCGAGGTACCCCTTGCCGTCAAGCGTGAGCCTGCCGTCCGCGAGTTTCACGCCGTCCGTCATTGCGACGTGCCCGAACCGCCCGGCGCGATCCGTCACCTTGTCGCCCTCGAAGTCCCACCACGCCAGCGGAGCGATATTCGATTTCACGTTCGGCTTCAGCGAAGCGATCTCAGCCTGCGCCAGCGCCCGGGCGTAAATGCGCGCGTCATCGATTGCGCCGGCGAACGGCGTGCCGCTGGCCGCCCCGACGTGCCGCAGCCCGAACACCACGATGTGGTTGTCGTCTCCCAGCAGGTCGATGTTCTTGGTCCGGTATGCCGCGTACGGCTCACCGTTACGGAAGATACGGACGTCGCCGCCGTCGTAGACGATCGCTATCTGCACCATCGTCTCGGCGTCGGCGACCTCGGCGGGGCTGCCGCCCTGGTTGCCCTGCGTGCGGCGGAGCAAGTCGCTGCCGGCCATCCACCGCCCGCTCAGCTTCTCGCCCAGCACGATCGCATCGAACCGCTCGCCGCTCTGGATGGTCAGTACGCTGCCGCCCTGCTGCCTCAGGTTGGCCGGCAGGACCCACGCGACGAGCGTCTTGCTCGTGCCTGTATCCTCCGCGGCGAGAAGAGATGTGGTGCAAAACAGTAAGGCCAGGCTGATGTTCGATAGTTTCATGGCTACTCCGTTCTGGGAGGGTAATGCCCGAACTCACAGGTCGCTGATATTTGAGAAACTTGCGGCTATTATTCGAGTTGGAGGAAGCAACCAGATTTTAGCATAGTCACAAATACAACAATGGTCACGCAAAAACAGGCGCAATTCAGCCATGGTAAAACGTATGCCACAAAACGAATATTATGGGTTGGAGTTCTTCCGGTCCGAAGTCCGCAACTGGCCAAGCAGCATACTGGCCGAGAAACTTTCAGATGCGGCGAATCTGAAGCAGTTCCGGGCGATGGTGTGACGGACCAGCGAGTTTGATGCCCGCACAACATCCGAACGGACCTGGATTCTTGACCGCACCGTGACGCCTGGTAAGCTCTTGTCTCCATGAGAATAGCGAGATCCCGTTCCTCGCGGCCTCAGCACCGCGAGAACCCTCAGATCCGGCGTCACGTCGGGCCTGGCCTTCCCTCAAGCCAAGCCCACAAAGCCCATGGTCTGGAACACCCAGCACGGATTTTCAACGCAAAGTAGCGAAGGGCCCTATTTACCCAGCGGCGTCAGTGTGAAATGCTTGATGGTCAGGCCTTTGTTCGAGGCTCTGCACGTGAAATCGAGCGTGGTCCTTCCCTCTTTCAATGCGACGGTCACGGGCTTGGTATCCTTCCACATACCGCACGTATAGGGCAGTGCGATATCGAGCAGCGTCCTTCTGTTGAGCCTGAGCAGGCAACTCCTGTCCACGGTCACCGTAACCACACGCGCAGCAAGCTGGTATTTTCCGGCCGCGGGGGCCTGGATGGTGTACCGGAGAAGCTCGGGCCGTTTGCCGGCTAGATTGTAGTGCAGTTGTATCCCGCCGCCGATGCTTTTCATGAATCGGATTTTCTCCGTGCTCTTCGTGGGCGAGGCACACGCCGCCACGGGAATGGTGATCACGCCGTCCCGGCCGACGGTGATCTTCCTGTCCGCTTCGGGAATCTCGACCTGGGGGATCTTCTCGGCCTTGGTAGAGACGTTGGATTCGGCAAGCTCTTCGCCGGTGAGGGCGACTTCGGCAATCTTGGCATCTTCGACAATCGCTATCTTCCGGTAGAACGCCAGCACATTCCACAGGCCGCCGCCGGTGCCGTACCTCATGCCGTTGACCTTCTGCTCGCCGAGGGCATCGCCGATCCACTGTGCCCGAAGCACCTGCCAGTAGCCCTGCGGATTCTCGCGTGCCTGCGTCTCCAGCAGAAAATCCATCCCGCAACGACCGTCCCACCAGTTGTGACGCCAATGCGCACCGAGACAGACGGTCCAACCGTCCGGTGTCCAGTGGCTCATGGCGGCATGGCCGGTCTGCCTGGCGCCACGGGTCGGAATACCGAACGCAGCCGTGGACAGTTTCCCGGTAAACGCCCGCGGGCCGCAACTGCCGCCTACGACCAGGATTTGCTGCATGTGTGACAACTCCGACCCCGGAATTCTTCTTGCGGGCCCATAGGGAACATCGCTTCGAACGATGGCGATATAGCGCCACTTATAGTCAGGATTGGCGATGTGATCCGGGCGGTAGTTGCGCAGCATCTTCCGCATCCATATCACATCCTCCAACGAGCGCTGCTGGGGGATGATGAAACGGTACTCCCAGGTCGTCAGCGTCTTGAACGCCGGATCCAGCTCACCGTCGAGGTAGGCCTTCTCGTAATTCAGATAGGTCTTTACCTTCACCTCCCTTTCCGTGTCGTCATCCTTTGGATAGTGCAGAGCGCTACCCAGCGCAAAACGCTGGAATATGCCCCCATCAGCGTGCTTGCTTGCCTTTTGGATCTCGGTATAGAGGTCCATGGACTGACCGTATTTGCCGCCGTTGGCGCCGCCCGCTTCGAGCATCTGCTTCATCAGGGCGTCATCACCAAGAAACGCCTCAACGAGGGCCTCCTGCTTCTTGCCTCGCTGGGCAAACTCCGCGAGGCCGCGGGGCGTGGCGTTCGCCAGAAGTGCGCACTTGATCAGCCGGGCATCCCGCGTGTCGCTGGTCAGGAACTTGTCCACATCCGCCAGGATGGCTCTTGCGGCGGTCAATGCGTTTGCCTCGGCCTGCTTGACCACTTCAGGCTTCGCGTCTTCAGAAGCGTTGGCCTTGGCGAACGCGGTGCGGGCGGCCAGGAAAGCGACCGTCTTCTTCTCGTCGATACCCGGCACGGACGCGACAATCTCCTTTTTCAGCGAGGCAAGCTTTTGGGCGTATGTCGCCAGAAGCTTCTCCCCCTGCGCGGTAAGCGGGGCCTCCGGCTGCTTCTTGGCCGCCGACACATGACACAGACCCATCAGCACCGTGAACGTCAAACACAACATCCCAATCCTTATTCGTCTGGTCATAGCCTCAGCTCCTTTGCTTACTGCTGAGTAAGCCTGAACTTCCTCAACTTCTCGTGGAATAGCCCGTAGGGCGTCGTGCGATGCGGTGACGCCGGAGCGGCTGCGCGCTGTCGCGCTGCTTTTGCCTCCGCCTCCCGGCCAAGCTTCTCCAGGATTGTCGCCCGCGTCAGCCGCATCTCCGCCATGATATGACACGGACAAGGCTTGCCGCGGCCGAATCCCTGCTGGTGCGCTTCGATGGCCACGTCGATGTCGGCGAGGGCCGCTTTCCAATCCTTCAGCCCCATGTATGCCAGAGCGCGTCCGTGAAACCGCGGAGCGCGCCACCGGTACCGTTCGTCCTTTTCGGGAAGGAAGGGGCCTGAAAACACACGCACCGCTTTCCGGAACTCGCCGGTCGCCAATACCTTGTATGCGACTTCCGTATCACACACCTCGATGTGGACTTTCATGGCGAGATAGACCGCAAACGGATAACCGAAATCGGCGCTGTACTTGAGTCCGGATACGTTCCACGCGACGGCGCCGTCGCGGCGGAGCAGAAAGACGTTGGGCATGCGATCCGCCGAAAGGATGCCCAGCCGCCGCACCAGCGGATTG
>JAUWQU010000427.1 GCA_030610965.1 Phycisphaerae bacterium | reverse complement strand
CCCTCACGGGGGGCGGGGCGTTTTTTCATTCCGCCATTTGCACTGACATCCATGTGGTTCGCCAATCCATCCAATCCTACTGCCGGCTACGGGCGACTGGCTACTACGCCCCTGATACCGATAGAAGTCGAACTTGTTGACGTTGTCCTTGGCGCGACCGCACCGCGGGTAAAACGGAACATCTGACGGCCTGTGGCGTTGTATTGTCAGAGCCCAGTGAGGATAATCCGATCATGGCCGAGGCTGTCAGTACAACCGACAAGTCGTCATTGCGGGTGATTCCGTGGGCCATCCTCGGCTGCCTGCTCTGGTCGTCGGCCTTCGCGGCGGTCAAGATCGGCCTGCACCACATGCCGCCGCTGACATTTGCCGGGATGCGGTTCCTGCTGGCCGGGCTCATCCTGATGCCGTTCTGCGGCAGGCCCAAGGCCGTGGCATTCGCCATTCGCCGCCAGAAGCGGCTGATCCTGTGGGTGAGTTTCCTCCAGACGATCTTGCTTTACGGCACGTTCTTCGTGGGCATGGAGTACGTCGACGGGACCCAAGCGGCGATCATCGTCGGGTCGGGTCCGGTGGCTTCGGCGCTGTTGGCGCACCGGTTCATGACGGATGATCGGATGACCGCGGGCAAGGCCTGCTCGATAGCCCTGGGCATTGTGGGCGTGGTGGTGCTGGCCTGTGCTTCCAAGCCGTGGTCGCCGGCGGGCATGTGGCAAGTGCTTGGCATGGGGCTGCTGATGGTGGGGGTGCTCAGTTCGGCCGTGTCGGGAATACTCGTTGCCCGAAGCCGCCGGGCGATACACCCTATGCTGCTTGCCAGCCTTCAGATGGGTTTCGGCGGGGCGGTGTTGCTGGTGATCGCGGTCGCCTTCGAGGACCTGCCGCGCAGCATGCCTCCGCTGCACTTCTTCGTTTCGCTGGCCTGGCTGGCGTTCGTCTCTGCCACGGCGTTCTCGATCTGGTTCTACTGGCTAAGGCGCGTCAAGGTCAGCGAGCTGAACATGTGGAAGTTCCTGATCCCGGTTTTCGGGGTGATCATCAGTTGGGGGGTGCTGGCGGGCGAGTCGCCGGACTGGATCACCGTAGTGTGCATGTCGTGCGTGGCCGGCGCGGTGCTGATGAATCAGCTTCAGGCACGACGAAATGGGAAAATTAACGACAAAACGGTAGTCCGGCCGATATAGTATCAAATTCCGCTGCCCCCCTAAGGTGCAGGTCTCCCACCGCCTGCATCCGGAGTGTAGTAAAATGGGCGATGCCTAGGCCTCCCTCCTCCTGGGCTCGCCCTTTCTTTGCGCTACCGGTGGTGCTAAAAGAAAAAGGGGCCGGCAATCGGATGGGCCTGTTAGGGTTCCGCTGCACCCCGAGGCCCGCCGACGCCAGCCCTTTGCAAGGATGTCGGCTTGCTTGAAGGGCGACTGAAATAGCGATTGAGAATAGGAAGGCTCGCCGAATGAAGGTGCTCATCGCGCCGGATTCGTTCAAGGAGTGTCTATCAGCCGCCGAGGTGGCCGAGGCGATGGCGGCGGGGGTTCGCGCAGCCGTCGTCGGCGCGGCGATCGACCTGTGTCCGATGGCCGACGGAGGCGAGGGCACCGTTTCGGCAATGGTGGCCGCCACGGGCGGCGAGGTCCGCACGGTCGAAGTATCGGGCCCGCTGGGCGAGACTGTGCAGGCGAGTTTCGGCCTGCTTGGCCCGTCCGGCGCGGCGGCCGCCGGACCGGCGGCCGGGCGGACGGCCGTGATCGAAATGGCCGCGGCGTCGGGGCTGGATCTTGTCTCGCCGCCCCGGCGAAACCCAATGCTCACCACCACCTACGGCACTGGCGAACTCATCCTGGCCGCGCTGGGCGCCGCCGCGGCGGAGGTGGTAATCGGCATTGGCGGATCAGCCACGGTTGACGGCGGCTGCGGCTGCGCCCAGGCGTTGGGCGTGCGATTCACCGACGCCAAGGGCTTGCCCTGTCCCTGCGGGCTTGTCGGCGGGGGGCTCACAATCGTCCAGCACATCGACCTGTCCCGGCGCGATCCGAGGATCGCCGCCGCGTGTTTGCGGGTTGCGTGCGACGTGACGAACCCGCTGACCGGACCCGAAGGCGCCGCGGCGTGGTACGGGCCGCAGAAGGGGGCCACACCCGAGATGGTCGATCTCCTGGAGGCCGGGCTCGGCCACCTTGCCGCAGTGATACGCCGCGACCTTGGCCTGGACATCGAGCACGTGCCCGGCGCCGGAGCGGCGGGGGGCCTCGGGGCCGGCCTGGTCGCTTTCGCGGGGGCACGGCTTCAGCGCGGTGTGGAGATCGTCGCCGAAGCCGTAGACCTGGCCCGGCGGCTTGAGGGCGCGGACCTGTGCATCACCGGCGAGGGAAGGTTCGACCGTCAGAGCCTTTCCGGCAAGACGGCCGTGGGAGTCGCCCGCCTCGCCTCGGCGCGCGGGGTGCCCGTCGTGTGCATTCCCGGCCAGGCCGAGGCCGGCGTGGACCACGGCGGGCTATTCGCCGACGTCCGCCCCCTTTCGGCCGGCGGCGTGGCGCCGACCGAGGCGATGGCCCGCGTGCGCGAACTGCTCACCCAACGCACCGCTGAAGCCGTTGCGGCCTTCGTTCGCGGAATCTTGTAATCCCGGGCTCGCGTAGATAACCTACCGGGCTCAGAAAACCTTACTCGACACGAATAGAGGACGATCATGGACTTCTTCAGCTATCGCAACGGCCAGTTGTTCTGCGAGGACGTGAGCGTCGCCGACATCGCCGCCGAAGTCGGCACGCCGGTTTACATTTACTCATCAGCAACGCTCTTGCACCACTACCGGGCACTGGCCGAGTCGTTCGCGGAACTCTCGCCGATGATCTGCTTTTCGATAAAGTCGCTCGCCAACCTCCAGATTCTCAAGCTCCTGGCCGAGGCCGGCAGCGGGTTCGACGTCGTCAGCGGCGGCGAGGTCGCTCGGGCCCGCGCCATCGGGGCCGACTGCGCAAGAATCGTCTACGCAGGCGTCGGCAAGACCGACAAGGAGATCCGCGAGGCAATCGCGGCCGGCATTGGCCTGTTCAATGTTGAGAGCGAGGCCGAATTCGAGAATATCTCCCGCCTGGCCGGCGAGGCGGGCAAGGCCGTCCGCTGCGCCCTGCGCCTGAACCCGGACGTCTACGACCCCAGGACGCACACGTACACCGCCACCGGCAAGAAGGAAACCAAGTTCGGCGTCGACATCGAACGGGCCGTGGCCTTCTTCGGCGCTTACGGGCACGATGACCACGCCCGACTCGACGCGATCCACCTGCACATCGGCTCGCCGATCTACTCGGCCCAGCCGTACGTCGAGGCCATCACCAAGACGCTCGACCTGATGGGCCGCCTGGCCGGCGAGGGCTTCACCGTCCGCACGCTGGACATCGGCGGCGGCTTCGCGGCCGACTACGACGCCGGGGCTTCGCCGCTTGCCAGCGAGTACGCCAAGGAGATTGTTCCGCTGCTGCGCGGTCGCGGTCTGGAGGTGATTCTGGAGCCCGGCCGGCAGATCGCCGCAAACGCCGGGCTGCTGCTTACGCAGGTGCAGTACGTCAAGGCCGGGGGTCAGAAGAGCTTCCTGATCGTCGACGCGGCGATGACCGATCTCATCCGCCCGGCCATGTACGGCTCGGAGCATTTCGTCTGGCCGGCCAGGCTTTCCGACCCATCGGCGGAGCCGCAAAGGCGGATCGACTTCGCCGCCCCCGCAGGTCAGAAGGTCGACGTCGTCGGCGGGGTATGCGAGTCGACGGACTTCCTGGCCCAAGACCGCACGCTGCCGGTGATGGGTCGAGGCGACCTGCTGGCGGTCTTCTCGGCAGGGGCGTACGGGTTCGTCATGAGCAGCCAGTACAATTCCCGCCCTCGCGCCGCGGAGATCCTCGTCGAGGGCGCCAAGTGGCGCGTAATCCGCCCGCGAGAGACGTACGAAGACCTCTTCGCGACGGAAGTTCCGTCATTACTTACTAAGGCGATAGGATTTCCTGCCGATAATTCCAAGGACTGACGGACCGCAGCCTGGCCGGGTTCAAGTCGGGCTCTGAAGTGCCCGGCTGGCGTTTCACGACGGCTTGGCCTATCCACTTCTCCGGTTCGTACGGGTCGGGCTCGAGACAATGGCGAAAAGAGGAGAGCGGCATCGTGACCGGAATTGAGTGGAAGGTTACGGGGATCGGGCTTGAACTTGGAGTCGAGGCATGAGAGAGGGCGCCGTCGGTTTCGAAGCGCCTTATGACGAGGTCGAGTTTCTCGAACGTATCGAGGGCGACCGGGAATTGGCTGAAGAGATCATCGAGTTGTTCCTGGGCCAATGCCCGCAAATGCTTTCGGACATGCGCGACGCATTGAGCAGCGGCGACCTCGACCTGCTGGGCCGCCTGGCTCACGGCGTCAAGGGATCGGTCGGGGTTTTCGCGGCCAGGGAGTCTTTCGACGCTGCGCAGGGTTTGGAGACCGCTGCCTGCGGGGGCAACATGGGGGCCGCCCAGGAAGTCTGGGTGCGGCTTAATCTGGAGATCCGGCGACTGACGGCCGCGCTCCAGGAGAAGCTTGGAGGGAGAACCCCATGCGACTTCTGATTGCGGAAGA
>JAUWQU010000073.1 GCA_030610965.1 Phycisphaerae bacterium | reverse complement strand
CGAAGCCGGCGAGGGGATTACGGGCGATGCCGTTGCCCGCATCGAACAGGTGAATTACCTTCGCCTTGTCCGGCGCGAGGCGGCCATTGTCGCTGGGAATGTCGAGCACGCACACCGCCCCGCCGACTGCGCCGCGAGCATCGAAAATGACGCTGTAGTTGTGCGACGGCAGAAACGGCTGACGCTTGACGAAGAGAACCTTCGCCAGCGGCGCCAGTTCGGGGTCGCGCAGCATAAGCTGCCGCTTGGCCATGCGGGCGTCGAAGAAGACCTCGCGGGCGGCGGCGGGATCGGCCTCGGACGCGCCGGAGAGCCTCCCGTGGCGCTGCCGCAGGGCTGCCAGCTCGGCCCGTTCCTTTGTCACGTCCAAACCCCGCGCAGCGAAACGATCGATCATGTCAGAGTACTGTTTCAGCACGCGGCTTGACGGATCGGCAGAATCAATCTTCGCCCCCATGCGCGCCTCGCAGAGAAACGCGTAGCCCAGCAGATCCCCTTTTTCCAGCGCCTCGGCCACCGCCGCGTCGGAAGTGTCCAACGGACCCACGGTGGAGGGCGACGGTATGACGAAGTCGCTGTAAGGGGTGGGCGTGCGAGACACGAAGGGGGGCCGCACCGGCTGGGGGGCGGCGGCCGCCTTGACTGTGCGAACGGTCTTCCACTGCTTGCCGTCGAGCGAGAAACGTATCTCGAAGTGGAAGGGTACGCGGTCGCGGAAGCGGCCTTGCCGATCGCGAGAGAAGACCACACGGCTGACCGTCGTCGGCCGGGGCAACTCGATCTGCGCCCACTGGCCGGAGCCGCCGGCGGCTATCCAACTGTGACTGTTGCCGTATAGCCCATCGTTCAGATGGGCTATCTTGTGTATGTCGTAGCCGCTCAGGCACGATGACGCCGTCGCCTTGGCCCCGTTTGAAGCCAGCGCCAGGTTCGCCTTGTCGTCGGGCCCGTAGACCTCCAGTTCGTCGATGCACGGCTGGCCGCCCGTGCCGGCGAGAATCACCATGCGAACGTATCGCGCCTTCGCGGCCGGCAGTTCGATGGTGTTCGCCTTGTCCGCGTGAATGGTGATTTCCGCCGCGACTGCCTGAGATGCCAGGCAGATGACAAGCAAGTAGGCGCCTTTGGTCATCGAAGTGCTCCTCATCAAGTACCGCTGACAACATGGGGCTTCCGATGCGGCCAAGCCATGATCGCGTCGCCGGACATCGAATACTGTAATTGTAACTCCAAGGCCTCCGAGTCTAAAGCATTTCACAACCGTTTCCCGCCGACATTTACACGCCTCGGCCCCGACCCCACCATCGGCGTACCAAGGAGAACTGCCCATGGCCGCCAAGAAAGCCAAGCCCGGCCCCGCCGGGAAGACGCTCGGTTCGAAGAAGTCCTGGCAGGGCCGGCTCACCGCCGACGCCGACGCCGCGACGGCCGAGTTCGTCTCGTCGCTCGACGTCGACCGGGCCATGTGGAAGTACGACATCATCGGATCGATCATGCACGCCCAGATGCTCAGCGAGGTGGGCATACTCACCAAACGCGAGCTGGCCACCATCCGCCGCGGCCTGATGAGCATCGCCGACGATATCGGCGCCGACAAGCTCGACATGCCCGTCGAGCTCGAGGACATCCACATGGTCATCGAGAAGGCCCTGATCGTCCGCCCAGGCGCCGCCGGGGCCAAGCTCCACACCGGCCGAAGCCGCAACGACCAGGTCGCCCTGGACCTTCGCATGTGGGCACGCGACGCGGCCTATGACCTTGTCCAGGGAATCGTCGAGCTTCAGCGGGCCCTTGTGGGCCTGGCCGAGCGGCAAGGCGAAATCGTAATGCCCGCCTACACGCACCTTCAACGGGCCCAGCCCATCCTGGCCGGGCACGCGGTGCTGGCCTACGTGGAAATGCTCCAGCGAGACGCCGACCGCCTCGCCGACGCGCGGCGGCGCATCAACGTCTGCCCGCTCGGCAGCGGGGCCGTCGCCGGAACGTCGCTGCCGCTGGACCGCAACCGCTCAGCCAAGCTGCTGGGCTTCGACAGCGTCGCAAGAAACAGCATCGACGCCACCAGCGACCGCGACTTCCTGGCCGAGCTCTGCTTCGCCTGCGCCACGCTGGCCGTGCATCTGTCGCGATGGGCCGAAGACTGGGTAATCTACTCGTCCACCGAGTTCGGGTTCATCGAACTGCATGACGCGTACTGCACGTCCAGCTCGATGATGCCGCAGAAGAAGAACCCCGACACGCTCGAACTGATTCGCGGCAAGGCCGCCACCGCCATCGCCCAGCTCGTCGGCATGCTGACGCTCCTGAAGGGCCTGCCGCTTGCCTACAACCGGGACCTCCAGGACGACAAGCGATTCGCGCTGGCCGCGGTGCGGCCCATGATGCAGTCCCTTGCCGTCGCCGCCGGCATCGCGGGCACGGCCAGGTTCCGCGCAGAACACATCGCCGAGACTCTCGACGCCGGCTACCTGGACGCAACGGCCCTGGCGGAATACCTCGTCGGCAAGGGCGTGCCGTTCCGCCAGGCTCACCACATCGTCGGCTCGCTGGTCGCCCGCGCCGCGGCGGCAGGCAAGCCTCTGGCCAAGCTGCCGCTCGATGAGCTGCGCGCCGCCAGCGACCTGATCGGCCCGGATGTCTACAAGCACCTCGGCGCCGCCAATGTCGTCAAACGCTACGCCCCCCAGGGCGCAGCCGGGCCCAAACAACTCCGCCGCCAACTGAACTTCTGGCGGAAGAAACTCGCATGACCGCAAAGCGGACAGATCAGGTCGCCGTCGGCGACTACGCCTACCAAGTGATGATCGAGGCCGACGCCGAAGGTGCTGGCTACACGGCGGAAGTGGCCGGGTTGCCCGGCTGCATCACGCAGGGCGAGAGCATCGACGAAGTGCTGAAGAACGCCCCTGACGCTATAGCAACGTATCTCCAGGCCGTTGACGACCTTGCCGGGCGAGGCGTTCGCCTAGCCGTGCCCCCCGGCCAGAAATGTAGGGCCAAGCGTACATGAAAGAAGCATCTTTCATCGAGCACATCCGCTCGCTGAGCAACTTTGACCCGGCCGTCGTGCCGGTCGGGCCGGGCGACGACATGGCCGTGGTTCGCTGCGGCGGGCAGGACCTTCTCGTCGCGGCCGACCAGGTTCTCGACGGCATGCACTTTCGCCTGGCCGAGCACGGCGCCCGTGCGGCGGGGCGAAAGGCGATGGCGCGAAACCTCTCGGACGTCGCGGCGATGGCGGGCGAGCCGCTGGCGGCCGTGGCGACGGTGGCCCTGCCGAGCGGCTTTTCCGAATCCGACGCGAGGCAGATGTACGCCGGCCTGCGTGAACTTGGCGACGCGTTCGGTTGCCCGCTGGTCGGCGGGGACGTCGGAAGTTGGGGCGCCGCGCTGGCAATCTCGCTGACCATCCTCGCCAGGCCCGGCCCCTGCGGCGTCGTGCTGCGAAGCGGCGCGCGCGTCGGCGACGCGATCTGCGTCACCGGCGAACTCGGCGCAGCCTGGCAGACAACGCGACACCTGACGTTCACCCCCCGCGTGGCAGAGGCACGAATACTGGCCGCAAGGTACGGGCCCCGCGCGATGATCGACCTGTCCGACGGGCTGTCGGTGGACCTGGGCCACCTGTGCGATGCCTCCGGCGTGGGCGCGGACGTCTGCGCCCCGGCCGTGCCGGTTCACCCGGACGCCTGGAAGCGCCCGGACCCGCTGGCGGCGGCGCTCGGTGACGGCGAGGACTACGAGTTGCTGTTTACGCTGCCGCCGGCCGAGGCCGACAGGCTGATTGCCGATGGGCCGCTGGATGGCGTGCCCGTGGCGCGAATCGGCACGATAGTCGCCGGCGCCGCGCGCACGCTGGTTTTGGCGGACGGGCGGCGAGTGGAACTGGCGACCACGGGTTGGCAGCACGACACATAGAATGCGTTACGAAATGAGCCAGCAAGATGACATTCTGCGCCCGACGCCAAGTACGCCCATGCAAGCCGGCACATGGAGCGTGCGGAAGAAGATTCATCTTGTCCTGTGGGTGCTAGGAACTCTGGGTGCCGCCGTGTTCATCGTATTGTCGGTTGCGAGTCGGTCATCCGCCGGCACTTGGTTTGCTCTTGCATGCGCCCCGTTCTTCCTTGTCTCCGCCGTGATCGCCGAATGGAAATGGAAGAAGAAGATCCTCCTTATCTTTTCCGTCCTTGCATGGACAGGCGGAGCCCTGACCTTGCAGGCTGGACATGGTACAGCCGGCCTGTTTTTTGCCGTGGGAGCGGTCTTGATGATTTTAGCACGGCGATACGACAGCTCGGCAAAAAAACAAGATCATCACAAGGCTCCCGACGCATGAAAGACGAAGAAGTCTTCACAACCTCCAGCGCGGCGGGGACGGCCAAGCTTGGCAAGCATCTCGCGGCCCGGCTGCGGGCGGGCGACTGCGTGGCGATGACCGGCGGCCTGGGCACGGGCAAGACGGCCCTGGTTCGGGGCATCGCGGTTGGGCTTGGGCTGGCCGATCAGCGGATGGTGTCCAGCCCCACCTACGTGCTGGTGCAGGAGTACCAGGCGGCCTTGCCGGTCTATCACCTGGACCTTTACCGCATGACCGCGCCCGAGGCCGAGCTTGGCGAACTCGCCCTGGAGGAGATGCTCGCCGACGGCGTTGTATTGATCGAATGGGCCGAGCGAGCCCAGGCCGCACTTCCCCGCCCGCGATGGGAAATCGACATCGCCATCACCTCCCAGCGAGGCCGACGCTTCACGATGCGCCGCGTGGAAGACAGTGCAGACGCATTTTCGTAGCACGGGCATCTTGGCCATGGGATCTCGGGATAACGCCTTACGGCGTCACTACAAACGACCGCAGGCGCTGCGACGTGGTCGTTTGCGCTCGATAGGGCTCCTGGCGTTTGTAGTGTACCCGTCAGCGCATATTTGAGCTTAAATGAATCTGGCGAACTTTATCGCCAGTTACAGTTAACGGAAACGCCCGACCAGGCAACTGGCCGGGCGTTTTCATATCCCGTTGCTACCAAAGAGTTACGACGATTCCGCCGCCGGCCCCTGCGCTCTCGATTTCGCAGGTGAGATTCCGGAGCCTAAAGCCAACCGTCACGGTTCCTCCCGTTGGCCGAAAATCTCGTCGCGAACTCTCTGACTCTCTCTTGAACAGCCCCACGCCAGTTAACAACCAGGTTGCTTCCGGGACCAGCAGTGAAATCGAACTCTCGTCAACCTACGCGGTCCATTTCCGCCGGATATTCCGAAGGCTGATGGCAAACAGCACGACACAGAACGCCATCAGAAGCCCGAAGTTCAGCACAAGCGGCAGGCGCGGCGAACGGTGGATTGAACCGTGCAGCACATCAGCCCCGTAGGTCAGAGGCAGCGTGTACGACAGCGGCCCCAACCAGATCGGCAGCTCAATGGGGAAGAACAGCCCGCACAGAAACAGCATCGGGAAGCGGAAGAAGTTCGAGAACGTCACCGCTACGGACGCTGAAATCCACGCCCGTCACGGCCTGCACATCGCCGAAGCTCTTGGCGAGACCCGCAACCTCAATAATGACCTCTGACATAATGGGCTATTCTTCCTTAGTCTCGCCGATGCATGGGTGTTCTCCTCCCTCACCGTGACACTTCTTGATCTGTTCGGGCGAACAGTTCTCGGGCTTGCTCTTCAACTCTTGCGGCTTCTGGCAGCCTTTCTTCTCTTCATTGCAGCAGCACATTTCGATGCTCCCTTCGTGTTTGAGCGGGCCCCGTGGCTGGGGTCCAACAGTCGATCTATCTCCTCTCGCCACGCGGCGAGGGTATCCTCGTTGAGGCGATAATGAACGAAGTAGCCGCGTTTCTCATCGATGACGAGTCCGGCATCGCGCATGAACCGCAGATGTTGAGACACCGCCCCCTGTGTCACGTTCAATCGTGCCGCCAAGGCATTGACGCACAGCGCCCGGCCTTTCAAGAGCTGAACGATCCGCACGCGTGTCTCCACGGACAGCACCTTAAGCAGTCTGGCCAGTTCCTTAGGGTTATTTATTTTAGTATCCACTAATGTACTATAGCAGATGGCCAGATAGTGTCAAGCCTTTTCTGTGATGTCCTTCGACGCCAGTTGACAACCGGGTTCCTTTCGGAAGGCGTCTTTGCCATGGGACTTTGGGATAACACCTTACGGCGTCACTACAAACGACCGAGGGCGCTACGACGTGGTCGTTTGCGCTCGATAGAGCCCCTGGCGTTTGTAGTGTGCTCGTAAGAGCATACCCGCCCGATGGTGAGCCGGCCTCGCGTGGCCGTGTACGCATTCGTTGGCGCCTGGGCCTTCGAATAACGCCTTACGGCGTCACTACGAACGAGGCAAATGCGAATCGAAGGCCCTGCTGGAGGTTCTCACCAGCGGAGTTTTGATGCGATCGCCCTGGCGTGGAAGGATGAGTAGGCCCTTGACGTCCGCGGGCCGGCGCGGTAATGGTGGCGGTTTCCGGAAATGCGAGAAAAGCCATGCAGCAAGCCATTGCCAAGGCACAGACGCTGATTGAGGCCCTGAGCTACATTCAGCGTTTCGCCGACAAGATCATCGTCATCAAGATGGGCGGCTCGGTCATGGATGACGAGCAGGCCCTTACGGACATACTGGCGGACGTCGTGTTCATGAACGCCGTCGGCATGCGCCCGGTGATCGTCCACGGCGGCGGCAAAGCCATCAACAACGCGATGGAGCAGCGCGGGCTCGAGGTCCAGTTCGTCCAGGGCCGACGGTATACGGACCAGCGCACGCTTACGGTCGTCGAGCACGTGCTGTGCAACGAGATCAACCGCCACCTCGTCCAGACGATCGAGGCGCTCGGATCGGCCGCGATGGGCCTGCACACGCTAAGCAGCGGCGTGCTGCTCGGCGAGAGGCTCTTCCTGACCGAATCCGACGGCCGGAAAATCGACCTTGGCTTTGTCGGGCGGGTAACACAGGCAAACGCCAAACTGACGAGGCTGCTGTGCGAGGCGAACACCATCCCGGTGATCGCCCCGCTGGCGCGCGACAAGACTGGGGGCCGGCTCAACTGCAACGCCGACACGGCCGCGGGGGAAGTGGCCGCGGCGCTCAAGGCTGAAAAGCTCGTCGTGGTCTCGGACACGCACGGCATACGCAGGGACCCCAAGGACCCCGAGAGCCTGGCCGGGCAACTCAGCCAATCGGAGATCCAGGACATGATCGCCTCCGGCGCGATCTCGTCGGGCATGCTGCCGAAGGTGGAGGCCTGCCTGCGTGCGCTGGACGCCGGCGTGAACCGCGCGCACATCATCGACGGGCGTTTCGGGCACTCGCTGCTGCTGGAGATATTCTCCGACCGCGGCGTGGGGACGCTGATCCAGAAGTAGAAAGTGGGACAAGGCCTCTGCCGGCCGACCTACGTGAGGCACTGCCATGAAGGATTTCATCGAACTCAAGGATTTCACCGCCGACCAGCTTGCCGGCCTGATGGAACGCGCCATCGCCGACAAGCAGCTATACCGCGAGGGGAAGCTTTCGCCCACTCTTGCCCGCAAATGCCTGGCGATGATCTTCGAGAAGCCAAGCCTGCGCACGCGGGTGAGCTTCGAGTCGGCGATGGTGCATCTCGGCGGGCACGGGCTGTACCTGACGCAGGCGGACATCGGCCTGGGCACCCGCGAGGCCGTGCAGGACGTCGCCCGCGTGCTGGGGAGGCTCTGCGACGGCATCATGGCCCGAACGTTCAGCCACGATATGGTCCGCCAACTCGGCGAGCACTCGCCGGCGCCGGTGATAAACGCCCTGACGGATTACTCGCACCCCTGCCAGGCGATGGCGGACCTGATGACCGCACAAGAGCACTTCGGCGAGCTCGAAGGCCGGTCGCTGGCGTTTATCGGCGACGGCAACAACGTCGCCCGTTCGCTGGCGGTGGCGTGCGCCAAGTTCGGCATGCAGTTCGTCCTGGCAAGCCCGGCCCAGTTCCGGCTGGAACAGGCATTCGAAGACAGCATGGCCTCCTACGCCTACCGCTGGACCGAAAGCCCCGCCGACGCCGTGGCGGACGCCGATATCGTCTACACCGACACGTGGGTCTCCATGGGCCAGGAAGACGAGAAACAAAGCCGCCGGCAGACCTTCGCGGGCTACCAGATCAACGCCGAGCTGATGTCGGCCGCACCGGCCCACGCGGTGGTCATGCACTGCCTGCCGGCTTATCGCGGCTACGAGATCACCGACGACGTATTCGAGGCCCACGCCGAGACCATCATGGAAGAGGCCGAGAACCGCCTCCACTTCCAGCGCACCCTGCTCAACGCGCTCATAGGCGAGGGCGGAATCGCCTGAACAAACCGCCCGCCACCGAGCAGCATGAAAAGCCAGCCATCATGCCGGTAAGCCCGCTGAAACGGGCTAAACGCAGATGGGTTCAATAGGTGAACGTCCCCTATGATGTAATCTGGTCCGCGACATAACGCGGCGCAGTTGCGTGGTATGTCCGACGACATACCGTTTTAAGACCAGTCTTGAGCATGCGGCATAGGCTGGGCCACGATTTCAGCGAGAGAATGGATAACGCCATGAAGCCAAACACGTTGCCACATAAGATGACTCCTTTGTGGGTGATCGCACTTTTTGTCTCCGTTGCCGAGACGGTTGCTGGCGTGAGCCTGAGTTTTACAGCAGGCTGGGTTCAAGGGTTTCTTGCGGTATTCGTCGCAGTCTTCGCGGTCGGTGTCGTGGCCTGCTTTTTCGGCAGTCTTTGGTTTTGCCCACACAAGCTCTATTCGCCCTCGGACTACCCCGTCGGCGTATCCGGCGCGGAGTTCAAGGCAATCCTGTACCAGAAGCAAGAGGATGCAGTGGATACAACCGAATCAATGGAGGTCTTTCAGCGAACGGCCGAGACACTTACTGCGAAAGGTAAGTCTTCAACGGAGTATTCTACCTCACAGGTAGTGGAGATTATAAAGGAAGGGTTCTCGGATGCACGCCGAGCCGAAATAGAGGCAAAGCTCTCCAGGGAGATTGAAAGGTTGAGTTTCTGTGATATCGACTTGCAGGACGTGTTCACGTTTCTACGGGAGTACTCTGACGTAAACCTATGGGTCGATTGGCGGGCACTAGTTGAGATTGGTGTTGAAGGTACAACTAAGATGAGTGTGGATGTGCGCAAGGTTAGTGTCCGGGACGCTCTTGACATACTGTTCGAGAGCCTGAACAGCACGATGCCACCAGATATAGCGATAGTCTATACGATCAGGGGGAATGTTGTTCGGGTCACAACCACGCTTGCTGTCGCAAGGGAAAAGGATCGCAAGCAACAACAAGATGTATCTTGAGGAGGATTCAAGTATCACCCGACTTGGCGAACCATTGGGGTCAGAACCTTAAATGAGGGCTGACCCCAAGGACAAGAAGAGCGTGTGCGTGTCGTCATAAGTCGAACAGGGTTTGTTGCTTTACGTTAGCCTCCATTCGCACGCTTACGGTTCCGGGCTCGGTAAACAGCTTCTCCAACTTCTTCAAATCGAGGATAGGCACAAGCGCTCGCATCTTTGGCAAGCGCAAATGCGTGCGCCCAATTCGTTGTCGGTGGCGAGGATTGTTTCGGCACCGCCACACCGGCTTGCCACCCCATTCTCCAAACTCTACCGCCCCCCCGCAGTTGTGGCAAACAATCAATCCGTTGATTGGGCACGGCTGGTCCACCCCCCTTCGATAGCAGTCCTTCTCAACACAGGCCCAGTAGAAC
>JAUWQU010000210.1 GCA_030610965.1 Phycisphaerae bacterium | reverse complement strand
GCAGCCGGGCCGATCTGGCCCAGCGCCGTCACGGCCGAGGCGCGAACCGACGCGTCCGGGTCGCCCGTCATCAAGGCAAGTTGCGACACGGCCGGGGCCGCGGCCGGGCCGATGTTGCCGATTGCCCACGCGGCCCGGCTGCGGTTTCTGGCCACGGGCGACTTAAGCTCGCCCATCAGGTCGTTCAGCGCCACGGCGGCCTGGGGACCCAATCTTCCCAGGGCCTCGGCCGCCCACCAGCCGGCCTTGGGGTCGCCGGCGCGGAGCATCCGCGCGAGTGGCGCGGCAGCCGGGGCGGCCGCGGGGCCGATCTTGCTCAGCGCAAGCGCAGCCTTGTGCCGTACCGCGGGGTCAGTGTCGGCCAGGGCCTCGCTCAGCACGGGCACCACGTCGGGAGCCTGCTCGGGCGGGACCTGCCCGAGCGCCTGGGCGGCCATGGAACGGACAGCCGGGCTGTCGTCCTTCATGGCGACGATCAACTCTCTCGTGGCCGACCCGGCCGCCCTGGGCCCGGCCTTGCTGATCTCATCGGCCGCCCTGGCTCGAATGACCGGGGAATCGGACCTGAGGTCTCGCCGCTGTTTCTCGACATGATCGTCGCTGTCGCCGCAACCAGCCAGCAGCAGCATTCCGACGCAAAGCAGACAGACGCAACCGCGATTCATGTTTGATTCTCCATTTCGTAACCGCCAGCCGGGGCGTTCCAGGCCGAGAAGCTGCACAGCAACAGGCGGGGCCGTCAGTCCATATTATTGCTCATCGCGGCCCATCGTGCAACCGGCTTGACTAAATCAGGGCAATCGCATTCATCCCTTTCGTGGCATGGGCGTCTCGCCCATGCGCCTGCCCGGCGCGACAGGCCACTCGTGAAGGGACAAGGATTCTCCGGCTTTCACTCGACGCGGAATCTCGCCTGATCTATTCTATGCGCCGCGTAGCCGCCGATTAGGCGCGGGGCGCGCGACCGGCAAAATTCGACGGGACACCTGATATGGCCAGCAAGTATCCGATCTTCGATCGCGAAAGGCTGAAACTGCTGCCGCTCGAGCAGCGGGACCACGACATGGACCTGACCGGGCTGCTGGCGGTGGGCGAGGCGCCGATGGCATTCGAGCATCCGCATCTGCCTGCCGTGGCCGACGCAATCGCCGCCGCTGTCGCCCGCGGCTCGGCCGTGGTGCTGATGATGGGCGCCCACGTTATCAAGCAGGGCCTCAGCCGATACGTCATCGACCTCATCCGCCGCGGCTGGGTGAGCGTCGTGGCAGGCAACGGAGCGTGCGGGATACACGACTACGAATTGGCCCGCATCGGCGCTACGACCGAGTCCGTCGCCCGCTACATATCCGAAGGCCAGTTCGGCCTGTGGCGAGAGACCGGCCAGATAAACGACATCGTCAGCCGCGGCAATGCCGATGGGCTGGGCTACGGCGAAGCGCTCGGCGCCCACCTTGCGTCGGCCGGCGATTGCCCGCACGAGGATGTGTCGATCTTCGCGGCGGCATACGAGGCGAACGTGCCCGCCACAGTACACGTCGGCATCGGCTACGATATAACCCATGAGCATCCCAATTGCGACGGGGCCGCCATCGGCGAGGCCAGCTACCGCGACTTCCTCATATTCACCAAGGTCATCGAAAATCTCGAGGGCGGCGTGGTCCTCTGCTTCGGCTCGGCCGTCATGGGCCCGGAGGTCTACCTCAAGGCCCTTGCGATGGCCCGCAACGTCGCGGCCCGGGATGGCCGGGCCATACGGCAGTTCACGTCGGCGGTCTTCGACCTCATCCCGCTGGGCGAGGACTACCATACCGAAGCGGCCAAGGATCGACCGGAGTACTACTACCGCCCCTACAAGACCATCCTCGTCCGCACCGTCAGCGACGGCGGGACGAGCCATTACATCCGCGGCGACCACCGAGCGACCATCCCCGCCCTACACAAGCTGCTGCTCGAAAAAACGACGTACACGAAATAAACACCCCCCCGGCGAAAGACGCGCAATTTCTGTCTTGGACGGCCTTAGCAGATGGATTATGCCCCGTAAGGGCAGATACAGGCACCGGTCACAATATGAGCCATGTAATTATTTTAAACACAACATGTTACAATATTATTGCTGGGCTCTAAGGGGATTTTTGTTGCAGATTTAGTTTGTACACGATATATTCCCTCAGTTCATGGTTGGCGACTTCACATCTTCCTTGCTTGGCGAAAGCGGCGTTACCACGGCCGTGATGGTCGCGATTAGGCGGATAATGCGCAGTATCGACCTTCACTCGAAGTACTTGGCGACCCGGTACGGTATGACGGGGCCGCAGTTGACGGTGATGCAGGCGTTGGAGGCATGCGGCGGTCTTTCGGTCGGCGCACTGGCCCGAAGCATTCACCTCAGCGGCCCAACCGTTACGGGTATCCTGACGCGGCTTTCGAAACGAGGCCTGGTGCGTCAGAGCCGCGGACAAGACGACCGTCGCGTGGTGCAAATCTGGCTGACCGAGCCCGGACGCACACTGCTGGCCCAGGCCCCTCCGCCGCTCCAGGAGAGGTTTAGCAGTGAGTTCGCCAAGCTTAGCGACTGGGAGCAGACGCTGATCCTCTCGTGCCTCCAGCGCATCGTAGCAATGATGGAAGCCAAGGAAATCGACGCATCCCCGATTCTGGCCACGGGCCCCATCGACAGCACGGCCGAGCGAACCCGGCAGTTTCTCGCCCATGAGGCGGCGGTGCCGGAAGTTGACCTCCCCCCCGGCCGGCATCGCCCCGCAGCGAAGAATCGCTGACGGCTTCCAAGCCATATCGGCCACCACACTCGGCGCTGGTGCTGCCATTCCAACGCCGTAGCTCACTAGACCCAAGAGAGAAAGAGGTAAGAATATGACGCTATTGGGACAAGAAACACCACGTTGGCGCAGCCGACTCGAGGAGGCCGACTCCCCTGTGGATGAGATTAACATACCGAAGCTGGACGGCTACTGCCCGACTCAGGACCACGAGTGGTGCGAAGTGGTTATCGAAGGCCAGCCCAGGCGCATACGTTTTCACAACTACGCGGAGCTCTACAAGATTCCCACGCTCTACGAAGAACTCTTCTACGAAAAGCTCAAGTGCTGCTCGCCCAGCCGGGTCGCGGGGCTGCTCGAGGATGTGATGACGGACTTCGGCCAGGAGGCATCCGACCTGTGTGTTCTGGACGTGGGGGCCGGCAACGGAATGGTGGGCGACGAGCTGGCGGCCAGAGGCGTCCGCCAATTGGTCGGCATCGACATCGTCCAAGAGGCCCGCGACGCCGCCGACCGCGACCGGCCGGGCCTGTACGAAGATTACCTGGTCACCGACCTGACCAACGTGCCCGAAAACGAGGAAGAACTGCTGCGGGCCAAGAAGTTCAACTGCCTCAGTTGCGTGGCCGCGCTGGGCTTCGGCGACATCCCGGTCAAGGCGTTTGCCAAGGCGGTGGACCTGATCGAGACGCCGGGCTGGCTGGCGTTCAACATTGAGGAGTCGTTCCTGTCCGAACGTGACGACAGTGGCTTCTGCAGCCTCATCCGCGAACTCAGCCGCCAGGAGATAATCCAGATCCAGGCGTATCGCCGGTACCAGCACCGCATTTCGGTAACGGGCGAACCCCTGCACTACGTGGCCGTGATCGCAAGGAAGCTCCGCGACATGCCAGACGACATCCTGGCGAACGTTGACGAGGCATGAGCGGCTGCGGCGCACTTGGCGGCGAGCCTATCGCCTGCGGGACGGTGGCCAATGATCGTACTGGATAACGTGAGCAAGTCGTTCGACGCCGGCAAGACGTACGCCGTTGCGGACCTGTCGCTTCGCGTGCAGGAAGGCAGCACCCTCGTACTTCTCGGCTCGTCAGGGTGCGGCAAGACCACCACGCTCAAGATGATCAACCGGCTGATCGAGCCATCGGCCGGCAGGATCGAGATCGACGGCCGGGACGTCACTCAGCAAGATCCGATCCAACTCCGCAGGGCGGTGGGGTATGTCTTTCAGGGCATAGGTCTGCTGCCACACATGACGGTACGAGACAACGTGGAGATCGTTCCGCGGCTGCTGGGCTGGCCGCGCCAGCGCCGCAGGGCTCGGGCCTTGGAGCTCCTCGAGATGGTTGGCCTGGAAAGCGGCCAGTACGCTGAGCGATACCCATCAGAGCTTTCCGGCGGGCAGCAGCAGCGCGTGGGCGTGGCTCGAGCGTTGGCGGCCGACCCGGCATACCTGCTGATGGACGAACCCTTCGGCGCCCTCGACGCTGTGACTCGCGACTCGCTCCAGCAGGAGCTTCTGGCCCTGCGCAGGCGTCTCAACAAGACCATCGTCTTCGTCACGCACGACGTGCTCGAGGCGATGACCCTGGCCGACGAGATCGCCGTGCTGCACCAGGGACATCTGGAACAGGTCGCAACGACGCGCGAACTACTTCAAAACCCCGCAACCGAATTCGTGCGTGACCTGTTCTCGAAGCCCGCACGGCAGATCCACCGCTTCGCGGAGTTGATTTCATGATGCCCTGGGCCGACTTCATACTCACACGAGCGCCCGAGTTGTGGACCCGGACAGGCGAGCACCTCTTCTTAACCGGGCTCTCCATTGCCATCGCCGTGATTATTGGCGTGCCGCTGGCAATAGCATGCCGGCACAGCCGTGCCATGCGCGGGTGGGTTCTGGGGGCCGTCGGGATCGCCCAGACCGTGCCGAGCCTCGCAATGCTGGCTATTCTGCTTAGCCTGCTGGGCAAACTCGGCGCCCTGCCGGCCGTCATCGCGCTGTCGCTTTACGCGCTGCTGCCGATTGTCCGCAACACGGTAACCGGACTGGACGGCGTGGGGGCCCAGATCATCGAGGCCGCCAAGGCCGTAGGGATGACCGCCGGACAGCAACTGCGAATGGTCCAAATCCCACTGGCGATTCCTGTGATCGCCGCCGGGGTAAGGACGGCGGCGGTGACGTGCGTGGGCATCGCCACGCTGTCAGCCTTCATCGGTGCCGGTGGCCTGGGCCAGTTCATCAACCGCGGGCTGGCCTTGGACGACTACCGCCTGATCATGCTGGGCGCCATTCCAGCGGCCTGCCTGGCGCTGCTGGTGGACTTCTCGATCTGGGCGGCTGAATGGTCGATCAGGCCGGGGCGCCGCACGGCACTGGCCAAAGCCCTCAGGATCCCCGCCATGGCGATGCCGCTGCTGCTGGCGGGGCTGGGCGTGGCGGCCTCCGTGATCGACCTGACGCCCGCGCAGGCCTGGCAACTGACCGAAACCGAGGGCCGGCTCGGCAAGCCCGGAGTCATCCGCATCGCCAGTAAGGAGTTCGGCGAGCAACTGCTGCTTGGCGAGATCATGGCCCAACTCATCGAGGCCCGGACAAACCTTACGGTCGAGCGCCGCCTCGGGCTTGGCGGAACAAAGATCTGCAACTCCGCATTGAAACGCGACGAGATCGACCTGTACCCCGAATACACCGGCACCGCGTACCGCGTCATCCTGGAGATCACCGGTGACTCGCCGGGGCCTTACGGCGTCTACTGCACCGTCCGCCGCGAGTACTCCCGGAAATTCGGAGCAGAGTGGCTCGAGCCCTTCGGATTCGAGAACACTTACGCGATCGCCGTTCGCCGCCAGGACGCTGAAACTCACGGTTGGCGGTCGATTTCAGACCTCACCGAGCAGGCGGGCAAGCTGCGGGCGGGCTTCACCAGCGAATTCCAGGAACGTGAGGATGGATACCCCGGCTTCAAGAAGGCGTACGGGGTGTCGTTCGGCCGGGCTGTGGACATCGGCGCCGACCTGATGTACCAAGCCCTTGCGAAGAAAGAAGTGGACGTCATCTGCGCCTTTTCCACTGACGGGCGGATCGCCGCCTACGATCTTCTCCCGCTGAAAGATGACAAGCGATTCTGGCCGCCCTACGACGCCGCGCCCGTGGTTCGCTCAGCATTCCTGGACGAACACCCAGAGTTGCAGCCGGTGCTGGGCCTGCTCACCGGCCTGCTGGACAACGCAACCATGCGGAAGCTCAACTTCGAGATGCAGGGCGAGAAGCACCCGCCCGCCAAGGTAGCTCGCCAATACCTCCAGTCCAAAGGCCTGATCCGATAAGCCTCAGGCCGCAGCCTACTCTCTGGCCGAAAGCGGCCTGCCCTCCCCAGCCGCCCCGTCGCGATGCTCGGCCTTGCTGAAAACACACCCGCAGTGGTCCTGCATGTAGAAAAACTCCGCCCGGGCGATCTCGTACATCCGCTGAGCCCCCCCGGCCTTGCGCCAGTTGCGGGGCCAGTACTGCACACCTTCAACGCCCGAAGCGGCGGCCAGGCCAGCGGCGTCGACCTGTTCGAGGTCCTTCCACCGCGATATGCCCAGCGTGCAAGCCAGCACCCCCAAGCCCTGCCGGCCGGCAAACTCGGCCGCATGCGCCAGCCGAAGGGCGAAGCACTCCTCGCACCGCCGACCTCGCTCCGGTTCGTCCTCCATCCCGGCCGTGCGCTCAAACCATCGCTCGGGGTCGTAAGGCCCCTCGACAAACTTGACGCCAAGCTTGCGGCAGTAGCGCTCCACGTCGTCGCGCCGACGCTCGTACTCCGCACGCGGGTGGATGTTGGGATTGTAGAAGTAAACTACCGGCCGCAGGCCGTCGTGGCCCATAGCCCGTAGCGGCTCGCCGCTGCACGGCGCGCAACAGGCCAGCAGCAGCAGGTCCTTCGCCCCGCTTGGCGGACCAGGATCGGCAGCGTGCGATGTCTGCCTGCCGCTGGACATGTCCGTTCTCCGCGCCCCGGACTATGGAAATGGATGA
>JAUWQU010000658.1 GCA_030610965.1 Phycisphaerae bacterium | reverse complement strand
CGTAGTCGATGCCTTCCGGAAGGAGCTTGCGGTCCAGCTCCCGCATCTGCCGCAGTGCGGCCTGGGCCTTGGCGACGTAGCCGGCGTAGCGGGCGTCGATGGCGACCGACCGGGCGGCGGCGGGATGCTCGGCCGAGAGGCGCCGCAGCGCGTCGAGCGGGCCTGTGGGGTCGGCCTCGCCCGCCGCGGCGAGCACATCGGACAGGCCGCGGCCAGGCTCAGCCAGCAGCGACCACAGGCTCTTGCCCGCGGCGCGGACGGCGCGGAGGCATCGCTCGGCCTCGGCCGCGGCCTGGCTCTTGGCCGAGTAGGCCGACCAGCGGTCATCATCGACCAGTCCGACGGACCTTCCGACCTCCGTCAGCCGGCGGTCGGCGTTGTCGGCCCGCAGGCTCAGGCGGTACTCGGCCCGGCTGGTGAACATCCGGTACGGCTCGCTGATGCCCTTGGTGACAAGGTCGTCGATCATCACGCCGATGTACGCCTGGTCGCGCCGCAGCACCAGCGGCGGCTCGCCCCGCATCGACTGCACCGCGTTGACGCCCGCCAGCAGGCCCTGGGCGGCGGCCTCCTCGTAGCCGGTCGTGCCGTTGACCTGCCCGGCCAGGAAGAGCCCCCCAGCCGCGCGCGTCTCCAGCGAAGCCAACAACTGCGTCGGCGGAAAGTAGTCGTACTCGATGGCGTAGCCGTAGCGGAGTATCTCCGCACGCTCCAGGCCGGGGATGTGGCGGACGATGAAGTCCTGCACGTCCGGCGGCAGCGAAGTCGCGATGCCGTTTACGTATATCCAGTTCGTATCCCGGCCCTCGGGCTCGATGAAGACCTGGTGGGAGTCCTTGTCGGCGAACCGCTGGATCTTGGTCTCCAGTGACGGGCAATACCGCGGCCCGACGGACTGAATCTGCCCCGTGTAAAGCGGGGCGCGGTGCAGGTTGGCCAGGATGGCCTCGTGGACCTCGCCAGTCGTATGCGATATCCAGCACGGCACCTGCTCGAAATCCAGCCGGTCGGTCATAAACGAGAACGGCTGGGGGTCCGCGTCGCCGTCCTGGCGCTCGCAACGGGAGTAGTCGATAGTCTCTGCCGCCAGGCGCGGGCAGGTGCCTGTCTTGAGGCGATCCGCCTGCAGGCCAAGCGCGCGGAGGGAGTCGGTAAGGCCGGCGGCGGCCGGCTCGCCGTAGCGGCCGCCCGACCACGTCCGCTCGCCCAGGTGCATCAGGCCGTTGAGAAACGTGCCCGCGGCAACGACGACGGCCCGGCAGCGAATGACACCACCCAAGAAGTTAGGGGCGGAGTTCGGGGTGCCATGCTTCCGCATGCTTTTCGCGGAAGCATGTCCCCTGTGCGAAGCTGGCGGCAGAGTTTCACGACAACTCCCAGGCTCGTCGGAACATGCTTCCGCAGACAGCCGCGGAAGCATGGCGCCGCGCGGTACCAGTTTTCGCCCACCCAACATCTGGGGCGGGCTACCAGGATCATCGCCGTCCATGTCACGAACGATTCTCACGCCGACCACCCGCCCGTCCTCGACCAGCACGTCCGTCGCCTGGGCGTCGATGAGTGTCAGATTGGGCGTCGCGGCGAGGGCTTGCTGGACCCACGCGGCATAGGCGTGGCGGTCGGACTGGCAGCGCGGGCCCCACACGGCCGGGCCTTTGGAGCGGTTGAGCATGCGGAACTGCATCCCCGTGGCGTCGGCGGCGCGGGCCATCAGGCCGCCGAGCGCGTCGATCTCGCGGACGATCTGCCCCTTGCCCACGCCTCCGATAGCGGGGTTGCAGGACATCTCGGCGATCCGCCCGAGCCCGAGCGTGACAAGCGCCGCAGGCGCCCCCATCCGCGCAGCCGCCCACGCCGCCTCGACGCCCGCATGCCCGCCGCCAATAACCACGATGTCGAAATCCAACTCCATCCAGACATTCTAGCAGGAGCCCAAGGAAGAAGAAACGCCGCCTCTCGCCGAGGTCGCCGAGAATGCTGAGGGGAACAAGTAAGAAGCATAAGAAGCAAGGGCAAGAGTGCGCAACACATGCCTTACAGGCGCAACCTGGAGGCTTCGCAGCCGAGGCCTGTTCGCTTCAGCGGGCAGGCAAAGGAAGCGCGGTGCATGCCCAGCGGGTGCGACCCGGGCGAAAGGTGGACGACCTCGTGACGCGCCCGCGGCGCGCCTAGAACCCTTGTGCCCCGACCATCCCGAAAAACGCGGTGAACCATAGCGCCATCCCGCAGCAGCCAACCATGCCAATGCAGAAGCCGATAATTCCGCAGATCTTTCCCGCCGTGACCATGCCCCGGCCGGTGGGGTCGGACAGGCCCGCGTCCATGCGGCGCAGTTCCTCGTTGCCCATGTGCCAGGCGATGCCGCCTAAGATGAGGCCCAGAAAGTATATGACGATGGCCAAGATACCAAGCACGAGTATCACTACGCCGCGATGAGGCTGGTATACGGGCGCGGCCGCGCCCGGCGGAACGGGCGACCCGGCGGCGAACATGTGCTGGACCTCATGCAACGGCCGCCACTGGCCCATGCCCTCGGTCCAGACGGCGTCGCGATAGCCGAGGCGCCCCTGGCCGACCCAGGCCCGCAATTCCGCCTCGCTGACGGGGCCGTACTTCTGCCCCTTGACCATACAATGCCACTGCCGCGTCTCAGCCATGGCTGCATCCTTCCCCTCAATCCCAAAGCCACCCCGACCGGCGATCCGGCGGGGACAACATTCAACGGGCGCGCCTGGCCGAGGGCGAGGAACGGCATGTGCCGCTTGCCTCGCGCCCGCCCGGCGCGCCCGCCGGTAACATCATTGCAGGACTGCGAAAGCGCCACCAGACGCTCCGCCAGTCCACCTGGTATCAGCTAGAACAGAAGCCTCAGCGACTGCAACGCTCCGTCAACGGGGGCATTGGGGAAGTTGTACTGCATCTCCTTGGCCGCGGAGAAGAATATCGCCACTATCACGCCGACGACTAGCACGACTATAATCGCGACAACCAAAGCGATGATCGAAAGGATGATGCCCGCGGTCGCCATGCCGGTCGGGGCATTGGCGGCCTTGGACTTCTTCTTGCCCATGATGCTCAGGATCAGGCCGACACTCGCGCCCACGATCGACAAGAAGTTGACGTATGGAATGCAGAGTATCGCCAGGGACACAATTCCCAGGACCATGCCTGCGATGCTGAGGC
>JAUWQU010000378.1 GCA_030610965.1 Phycisphaerae bacterium | reverse complement strand
GATGCACGCCCAACCCGGCAGGCAGCCCTGATGGTCGAGCATCAGGTGCAGCTTGATCGCGCCCTTGGTCCGGCCGTACCGCGTCCAGTCGAACACCTCGCGGCAGAGATGAATCGTGCTGGAGTCGATGTTGCGGAGCGGGTTCTTGAAGCAACATTTACGCTTGTGCCGCTCCGCGATGGCTCGGGCCTGGCCGAGTAGAGAATGGAACACGTCCTCGAACAGTTCCCACGGCCGGTGGTTGTTGGCGTAGCTCAGCGTGCTGCGAGCCGGCGTCTTGGCCAGGCCGGTGCTGACGCCCCGGAAGACGTACGCCGCCCCAGCGGACGAGCCATTGTCGCCGTCCCAGCGGGCGCCGAGGATGGCCATGCCGCCACGCATGGCGGCGCTGCAATCCTGGCCGCGCCGCGCAATTCTGCTCCCGCCCATCACCATTCCAGAGCCCTACACCGCCTAGCCGGTTACGTCAACATCCACTCCGAAGCCGGAAGAAAAACATTCCTGACCTCCCTGACCTCCATGGGGTTTGCGGCCGCCTGGGGCTCGTACGCGTCTGGCGCTAGCGACGCGCCGGTGGGGTTTTCGGCAGAGGCCAATGGCCTCGACGCCCCGGATTCAAGCTTTTGCCAAACCTTTCGCCAAACCTTTCGCCGAAAACTTCGCGGCTCATAACCCAGCCCGCACGATCCTCCGGAATGTTCTGAGTCACACCGAAGGGATGCCGACGCTTGCATCACGACGTTGCCGCCGCACCGCCACGGCTCGAGGTCGGCTCGGGTCGCTACTGCCTCACCGTATGGCTCTTGCATCCACTCCGTCAGTTGGCGTTCTCCCCGGATTCCTAAGTTTATGGCATTCAGATCAGTGTGAGCGTAGCATATGTATCGTCACAGGCGCCATGAAGACGCTGGGCGTGTTGGCTTGCACTGGGTGAACCTTCTGCGAGGAGGACGCAGGGCGCAGGCCCGCTGGAGACTGAACCGTTACCTGCAAACTGGAGTGACCAATGAACTTTGGGACAAGCGGCGGTAGAGAACTCTGCAAAGTATTTGCCTATGCATCAACCTTTGCCCTCTGTGTGCATTTGTTCGGCGGCGCGGCTCTCGCCGAAGAGGCAAAGACACCGTACTACACTGAAGGGCAAGTGTATCAATTGCGGCCGGACCCCAAACGGGAGGAATTTCTCTTCGGGAATGTCGGGGTCACCGGATTGCTCGTCAATATCTATAAGGGAGTGGTAATCAAGGTTGATAAGACGCTGCCCAACACTCCCGCGGCGGGCAAATTCACGAGCGGAGAGATTATCACCGGCGTCAACGGCGCCAAATTCCTCGGCAGAAACCCCATCGTGATTCTCGGTGCGGCGCTGACCAAGGCGGAAGCGACCGACGGGGTGTTGGTCTTTGACGTCAAAGGCGGCCAGCAGTCGCCCGAGAAGCAAGTGAAGATATCCATCCCCGTGCTTGGCGGCTATGGCGATACATGGCCGCTCAACAGCGAAAAAGCGAAACGGATCATTCACGACGCGGCGGAGTTCTATTCGACAGACAAGAACTTCAAACGAAAGTTCTTCGCGGCCAAGGAAATGGGCAGCGCGCTGGCCTGCCTGTTTCTGCTGTCGACAGGTGAGGACAAGTATTTGCCCCGCGTGAAGGAGTACTTTGCGCAGTTCCTCCCTGATGTGGCGAAGATCGGCCATCACACATGGTACAACGGCTATAATGGCATCGCTTGCGCGGAATACTATCTGCGCACCGGCGACAAGTCGGTGCTTCCGATTCTGCAGTACTACTGCGACGATGCAAAACTGCGTCAGAGTTACGGCTGCGGCTGGGGGCACTGGGGCCTGACGCCGGGGCCCGGCTACGTTGCCGGCGGCCTGATGAACCCGGCCGGCGCGCAGGTGTTGACGACATTGTTGCTGGCCAAAGAGTGCGGCCTCAAGGTTGACGAGAAGACCCTTCTGGGATCGCTGCGTTTCTTCTACCGCTTCGCCGGTCGCGGCACGATTCCGTATGGTGACCACCGAGGTGAAGGCGGCCTTGGCTCGAACGGTAAGGACGGGATGATAGCCGCCGCCATGCAGGTGGCCTGCGGCGCCACCGGTGACGTAACGGTTTACAGCCGGGCCAAGAAACACCTGGGCATGTCCATGATTCTCAGTTACCCGGTAATGGTGCGCGGGCACGGCGACGACGGCCGGGGGGACGCCATCTGGCGTGGAATCGCCTCATCGTACATCATGGACGACAAGCCCGATATGTACCATGGGGCGATGAATCGCCTGGCCTGGTATTACGACCTGTGCCGCCGCCCATCCGGGGGTTTCGGCATGGCTGCATGCCATTCGTTCGACGAGCCCGGCTCCGGCGCCGGAGTTGCCTTGGCCTACACCGCCCCGCTGAAGACGTTGCGCATCACGGGCGCGCCGCCCTCGAAATACGCGAAGGCATTCTCCCTGCCCGAACATCCGTGGGGCACAAAGGCGGATGATGCATTCCTCTCAATCGAGAAGAATCCCAAGTATCACAAGTATGGCAAAACCGACCCGATACATATTCCCTTCTTCAAGTTCGGCAGCGCCTACGCCAGACCGGCAGTGGATCTGAAGGAAGTTCCGAAGAAGGAAATCATCAAGAACGTTTATCATGACTGTTATATGATTCGCGCCCAGGCGGCCAAAGCCTTGCGGAAGGTCGGCGCATTCGGCGAGTTGGAACGGATGCTCGACGATCCCGACCCTCGCATTCGGCGGGCCGCCCTGGACGGCCTCATCGACTACAAGTACTGGTTCGCGATGGGAAGAGAGCCGATTGCGCAGAAAGACCTTTCTCCCAAGATGATTGCCTCGATCAAGCGGATGCTGGCCGACCCGACCGAATCGCTGTGGGTGATCGACGGGGCATTGATGGCGATCAGCCTCGCCCCGGCCGAGACGATCAACGAAAACCTGGCGCTCATCATGCCAAGGCTTACACATAAGGATTGGTGGTTGCGAGAGTCGGCGTTCACGGCGCTATTCGGTATGCACCGCAGCGGCGAGCTGTTTGGGAAGGTTCTGCCGGCCATGTTGGAAATGGTCACCCGGGAATACCACACCATGCCGCGCGACAGGTGCCTGAGCAAGCTGGGGCGCCTTCTGGACGGCAAGACGATGACCAGCCCGGCAGGCAGAAAAACCCTTGCGGGATTGCTGCAAGCGGTTGAGAAGACCGAGATCAAGCCAAACCGCGGCATCTTCAACATCTCCGCCGAAGGCGCCTATAACACCAAGGCAACGATTCAGACCTACCTGAAGAAGGCGCCCGAGACCGGTTTGAAGACGGCGCAGATGATGCGCAGGCGCCTTGCCGCCATGGGGCCGATGGATATAGTCAGCCTGATCGGCAGCCCCAATTCCAACCGCGAGGGAAGCTCTTTTGGCCTTTACTCCACGTTGGAAGTACTGAAACCGGAGCAGCGCAAGCAACTGGTCGACATTCTGTACAATGATTACCGGCCAGAGCTGATGAAGCGGCTCAAGACGGTAGGTGAGAATCGTGAATCGGTTCTGGATACGATTGTTGACTTGACTAACCTCAAGCGCCCCGACGTCGGCTGGCACGTGCTGGGCGCAAAGCAACCCGCCGATCGGGTATGGCGTTACCTGTCATTCGATCCGCCGTCGAAGGAGGCGTTGCATCAACGAGAGAAGAAACGCTTCCGCGACGTGACGCTGCCGCAAGGGCTGGAGAAGTGGTATGCACCGGACTTTGACGACAGCAAATGGAAGGCAGGCAAGGCCCCCTTTGGTATTGGTGTATGGAAAGGGCGCGATGGAAAGACATTCCCGAACCGGTCCGAGTGGGGCGGCGGGGAGTTTATGGTGATGCGCACGACATTTGAGCTTGAAGACGTCGATTGGGACTTTGTGCGGATCAGCGCGTTGATGAAGCAAGGGTACCGTATCTATCTGAACGGCCACGCGATTCATACCTATATCTGGTGGAAGAACCCGCCGCATTACAGGAAGATCCCGCTGGGGCCCGAGCAAACCCGATACCTGATCAAGGGCGCCAATGTGCTCGCGGGGTACTGTAATGTTGAATACGACAAGGGCGAAACGCTCGGCCAGGCTGACGTGTTTCTTGAAGGTTTGAAGAAAGAAGACCTCAACAAGTAGCGGCATTGGGAGCAATAGAGGAATAAGTCACAGTGGACGGTCAGAAGCGCGGGGTTGGCCTCCGCGGTGATCGTTTTATGGCCGGCCGGCGATCTCGGCGACCAGCTCCGGCGTCGGCCTGGGCGTCGCGCCTTTTTGGGAGCACACGAACGCCGCGAGGCGATTGGCGTTGGCGTTGATCCGTTCGATGTCGTCGCCGGCGAGAAGCCCCATGGCCACCGCGGCGTTGAAGCTGTCGCCGGCGCCCACGGTGTCGACCACGGCCGTGGCGATTCCCGCTCGCGAGCTATCGGCCCGCGGCGTTCGCAGCCTGCTGCCGGAGGCGCCCTTGGTGAGGATGACCATGTCCAGGCCGAAGCGTTCGACGAGTCCCGAAAGCAACTCCGTCTCGTCGACGGGCATATCCAGCAGCTCGGCCAGGACGGGCAGTTTGTCGTCGCTGAGCTTGAAAACATCGGTAAGTGTGAGCGTTTCGGCGATCGCCTGGCGGTCGATGTATGGCTTGCGGAGGTTGATGTCGAACAGGCGGATGCAGCCGGGCGCGACGGCGCCGAGGAAGGCCCGGATCGTCTCTCGCGAAACGCCGCCCCGCTGGGCGAGCGAGCCGAAGCACACCGCGTCTGTCCGCCGGGCCAGGGCGAGCAGGTCTTCGCTGGCTGGGATGTAATCCCACGCGACCTGCTCGTTGATGGTGTAGTGCGGCTTGTGGCCCGCGTCGAGTTCGACAGTCACGGTGCCGGTCGGATGTTCGGTGTCCACGGCGACGTGCGAGCGGTCGAGGCCCATTTCGTCGAGCCGGCTGAG
>JAUWQU010000268.1 GCA_030610965.1 Phycisphaerae bacterium | reverse complement strand
GATATCCTTGGCAAGGTGCGAAGGATTCAGTTCGAAGTGTCTGGCGATACGGTGCAGATCGCTGTCCTGCAACTCGAGTATCTGCTTGATCCAGTGCACCAGTTCGACGTACGGGTTGCCCCGCAGCTTGCAGAACACGGTGGCGCTCTCGATCGACTTGTAGCAAAGACTGTTGAGCTTTCCGAACAATGCCGCACGACTGATCTCAGCCATGATCAACTCCCTTTATGTCTCAAGACGGTTTTATGCTCAGCGCACCGGTTTTCTATCCTAGAGTCCCTCGGCCTGCGTGGGCTGGAGAACCAGGTCGTCGGCGTCGCGGCCGAGCGGGCGGCTCGTCAGCCAGGTGGTCCAGCCGAGCCGACCTGTCGTGCCGAGCTTCAGCGGGGGCACCTCCTTTTCCAGGAGGATCAACCGCACTTCCCACGTCAGTTCGTCGGCGGTGTAGTTCTTGACCCACGCTATCAGCCGGCGAAGGCTGTCGCCGCCGGGCAGCAGCCGCTGGTATGCCGCCAGGTTCATCGGCCCGAAGCGAAGGCGGAAGCGCTGCTGGCAGTCCCACATCCGCGATCCGACGATCGTGCTGATCCCAAGTGAGCCGGTATCGGGCGATTCGCCCAGCCGGCACTGGCAATCCTGCGGCACGTCCAGCCATTGACCTATGAACTCGGCAAGATCGACCGGCAGGCCGTAGTAGTCCTCGAGCAGGGCAGCCAAGCCCTCGGGGTGTCGCGTCTGGCAGGCCAGGTGCCCGGAGTAATGCAGCTTGGCTTCGTCCGGTACGGCGTCGCGGCGGCGAAGGCTTTCCATGCCTATGCCGAACATGCTGCCGATGTACCGCGCGTAGTGGTCGTCCTGGCCTCGTTCGTACTGGACCGTCTGTTGGCCGGTGGCCCAGGCGCGGTAGAACAGCGAGACCATCCGATGGTGGAATACGTCCAGGAACCGCGATATACCCGGGTCGCCGTGGTTGCGGACGCGGTCTCGGATGTACTGGGTGATGTGAAGCGGCAGCGGGCCGTTGGGGCCAAGCAGGCCCAGGAAATTGACGCTCATCCGCGGGGCGCGAGCACCTACGTCCGAGCCGAACGACGAGATCGTCCGCGGCGGGAACGCCAGCGACGCCTCCTGGCAGAACCGCACCGGGTCCTCCTGCGGTCGCTTGGAGTGGCCGATGCGGGGCTTGTCCGGATGCAGGTTCTCCAGCCGCCGTACCGCCGTGAAGAAATCGAAGCGGTACGGCTCGTCGTGGAGCCGCTGGTAAAGCTCGCGCACTTCGTCCTCTAAAGGACGTGCCTCTGTCCCACTCTGGCCGGCCATCGCATGATCTTTCCGCGGGCGACGGCGTTTACGACCGTCTCCGTGAATGAATTTATTGACACGTACTTGGCGAGGAACCTCTCCAGCACCGCGCCCAGCAGAAACGCGCTGGCGCCCTCGAAGGCGTCCTCGTCGAAGGTGACGGACAACTCCAGCCCGCGGGCGAACGATATCGGCCCGGCCGTCTGAACCCGGCGGGTAAGCGGGCGGTACTCGATGCTCTTGAGGCCGTCGATCTGCTTTCGTACAGCCAGGTCGGCCGAGTCGCCGTAAAGCTTCAGCAGGTCGCGCAGGCCCGCGGCGCCGTGGTCGGGTGTGTCCACCAGCGAGAGGTAGTTCAGTGACAGGTGGCTGACGGCGCGCCACGCGACCTCACCCTCGCTGTGCGACGGCTTGGGCGGCGCAGGCCCGGCCACGCAGCGTATCTCCTCAACCGGCGCGCTTATGTCCAGCGTGAAGTCCGTGCGACCGCGCCCCACCGCCATCTGGAGCGGCAAGTCGCGGTTGCTGCAAAGCGTGTCCACGCCGAGTTGGCGAAGCTCCGGACAGTACGGGGACGCCTTGGCGTCCACGAGGGAAAGAAAGATCTCGCTGCCGGCGTAACTGCTCCGCCGGCCGTACAACTTCTCCTTCGCCGAGGCCGTGCGAGGCATGCGGTGGGCGACGAAGTAAGTTCCGGCAGCGCCGCCGGAGCCTTCCAGATCCGTCGCGGAGTAGAACGACTTGAACTCGACCTCCTCGTCGGCCCGCGAGCCGTAGCCGGTCACGCCTCGCACGCTGTAGACCTCGAAGTCCTTTGGCCGGGTGCGGTCCGGCACGACGTGAAACTCCGAGTGCTTGTCCTCGATGTGTATCCGGTCCGCCCGCTTTGGAAACAGGTTTATCGCCGGAGTGCAAAAGAGCTGGAACCGCGACTGGTCGACCATTCCCTGGAGCTCCAGATCCGCCTCGTCCATCAGGAGGATCACGTCCAGCATCGTGTCCTCCCGCTCGCCCGCCGCATCGGACAGGCCGTTGATCTCGACAAACATATACCGTTCGGGGAATGCGAAGTATTCGTGCAGCAGGCGGTATCCGTGAAAACTCCGCTTGCCGTAGGGCAGCAGGGCCTCGGCGTTGTCGTAGCCGACGCGCTTGACCGCCGAGGCAGGCAGGGCACTCTGCCAGCCCAGCGGGCGGGCGATGGACTGGGCCAGCACGCACTTGAGATGCCCGAAAATCTGCTCGTAAATGCGATGGGCAGTCTGGTCGCCGCCCTTGAGGAACAACGTGAGCTTCGAAAGGTCGACCTCGCCTATCGTCAGGCCGGCCGTGCATTCCAGGCGAATGCGAATGCCCGCCCTTGCCTCCACCCCGGCCGGCAACTCCAGCGACGCCAGCTCGCGGGTGTAGTACTGCGCCTCGACGACCTCAAGCGGCAGCAGCGCCACGTCGTGGGCGGTGCGGTATTCACAGGCAGTCTGCTCGCCCTTGCCCAGTTGGCCACGAAGGGCCGTGCCGCGCGGAATCGGGAATCCGTCAGCCAGGCCGCCCTCTGTCAGGTCCGGGTGGAATTGCACGACGGCCATCGAAGGCGTTGGCGTGAGGTAATGCGGATAGATCGTGTCGAGCATCGACTGTGTGAAACGCGGGAATTCCGCGTCGAGCTTGAGCTGCACGCGGGCCGCCAGGAACGCGAAGCCCTCGAGCAGGCGTTCGACGTACGGGTCCGCGCAGGCGACAGAGTCCAGCGAAAGCCTGCCCGCAATCTTTGGAAACTCGCGCGCGAACTCCCCACCCATCTCCCGCAGGTGTTGCAGCTCGCGGTTGTAGTACCTCAGCAGGCGTTTATCCATTTGCCCGATCCTTCAACTCGCACTGTCCCGTGTCGAGATCGACCTCGGTGCGCACGAAAAGCGGGTCCGGCGTCGGCAGGGCCCACAGGTCGCCCGAAATCGTGAACGACAGGGCGTTGTGGTCCATCTGGCCCGGCGCGGCCTGGACACCGATCTTCAGCGAATCAGGGAGAATCCGCGGCTCGAAAGTCCGAACGGCCTCGATCAACTGCCGCTCGAACTCGACGGCCTTGAGCCCCGATGCCGTCATGCCGCACAGGTCCGGAATGCCGTAGTTGACCACCGACCGGCGGACATTGTCGAACTCCGTCAGGTCCTCCGTCGACCCGTGCGCACTGGTGTTCAGAAGCCAGTCCAGATCCCGCAGCACGCCCGCCCTGTATCGCCTGAGCGATACGACCCGCTGGTCCCGGCTTTCCTTGACAGCCTCGGGATGCTCATCCGTCAGCCGGTCCAGAAGGCACGGTTGGAGGCGTTCGGCTGGGGTGAGGTCAGCCATCCGCGGGCTCCTTTGGCGACTCCTGCCCGCCGGCCGCGCCGTCGTCGGGAGCGATCATCTCGTTGTCCAGAATAATCGAGCGAATCTCCAACAGCGGATACTCGCTGTGGTCCGTCGCCAGCATCCGCTGGCCAAGGCCCACGAAGTGCCCGCCTTCGAGTTCCTTCCAGTTCGTCCCCCGACCAAGGCGAAGCGCGCTGTCGGCGCACAACTCGCTACCGACGTAGCGCGTCGGGATGAGCCCGGGCGCATGCCCGCCGTTGGTCCACGTAAACTGCGCCTCCGCCCAGACCATGTTGCGAAGGGCCTTGGGCTCCTCGACGCGGATTGCCTTGACTCGCGTAAGCGGAACCCAGAAATACTTGCGGTCGACGACCGCCTCGAGTATCGGCCCCAGACGGGTGTCCCCGTCGGCGAGCCATGCGAAGTCCTTGCCGTTGATCTTGCCAGACACCGCCGGGGCGGCCTCGAAGGCCTGCTCCCGCAGCTTGGCGGCGGCGGAAAGCTCCCCGCCCGCCAGCAACTCGTTGGCCTGGATCAGCCAGCTTACCCATTCGTCCGGCTCGCCGAAGACCAGCGGGCTCTTTTGGCCCTCGAACACGGCCGCGCGGAATGGCTCCGCCTCGAGCGCGGGCCTGCATATCTCGGCCACGAGCATCTTCTCGCCGTCGAGCTCGGCCGCGACGTTCAGTTGCGTCATGGCCTTCGACCAGTTGCCCATAACGCTGTGCAATTGGAAGAGGAATATTCGCAGTTCGGCCTTGGCCGGGTCGTCCCGGATCTGCTCCTGGAGTTTCGCCAGTGCCTCGTCGAGCTTGCCTTCGCGCAACAGTTCTTCGGCTTGTGACATGGAACGTTCTCCGGCCAGGCGAAGTCCGCCGTGAGCCGCCACGGGCGCCCGCCGACGGGGAATCGGACGCAAGCCGGCGCCTGCGACACTGCCCCGAACGTGGGCGCCACCCGGCGCGGCCGGACGGGTTTCCTCGCATGGCTTCCTTAGGAAGCGACGAAAATCAAATGACCACCCGGTAGTCAAGACAACACGGGACGGGCCGAGCATTCCGACCCGTCCCATGTGGTTCGCGACTGCCGACCTACATCGGCTTGTTCATCAGGGTGCTCCAGCCCGCCTGCACGGTCGCGCCCTTCTTGCCGCCACCGGTGATGTCCGTCGGCGTGTACTCCCAGTTGATCTGGCCGTACCGGAAGGTGAGCTCTTCCATCGGAATCGGGTCCTCGGTGTCGGCCGACCCGGCCGGGCATACCGACGCGACAATCACGTCCTTGAACGTGTAGACCATGAACACCGTCTTGTCGCCCATCGCGCGGCAAAGTTCGAGCCGCACATTCGGGACGTGCTTGCCAGTGCAGCAATGCAGCACCAGCGTCGGCGAGGCCGCGTCAAGCCGGTGGACCATGCTGAAGTCGTCGTGGTCGGCCCTGCCGCCGGTGTGAACGCCCTGGGCGCTCAGCGCGCCGCCTACCGGCTGGCTGATGCGGTGCGAGTAGGAGTCGATCTCGATCCACTGCTTGTGCTTGTCGTCGGTGCTGTCGCCGTTGATCCCGTCGATCTTGAGGAACATGTCGTAGCTCATCGTAGTTCTCCTTTACGTTGTTAGTGCCATGTGCGAGATTATGTTCGACCACCGGCACGGGAACCCGGCCATGACCGGCCCATGGAGCCCCGGCAGAGGCAAGGCGACTACTTCTCCTTGCCCGACGGCAGCTTGCTGACCAGCCGCAATGATGCGGTCAGGCCTTCCAACTGATAGTGAGGTCGCAGGAAGAACTTCGCCGCGTAATACCCTGGGTTGCCCTCGACCTCGGCGACAGTGACCTCGGCGGCCGCCAGGGGACGGCGGGCCTTGGCGTCTTCTGTCGCGTTGTGCGGATCGGGCTCGACGTAGTTCATGATCCAGTCGTTGAGGTACCTCTCCATGTCATCGCGCTCCTTGAAGGAGCCGATCTTGTCGCGCACGATGCACTTGAGGTAGTGTGCGAACCGGCAGGAGGCGAAGATGTACGGCAGACGGCTGCCGAGGTTGTCGTTGGCCGTCGCGTCGGGGTCGTCGTACTCGGCGGGCTTGTGCAGCGACTGGGCACCGATGAACACCGCGTAGTCCGTGTTCTTCCAGTGGCTCAGCGGCACCAGGCCATTCTTTGCAAGCTCGGCCTCGCGGCGGTCGGTGATGGCTATCTCGGTCGGACACTTCATGTCCACGCCGCCGTCGTCGGTCGGGAAGGTGTGGCAGGGAAGGCCCTCGACCATGCCGCCGGATTCCACGCCGCGAATCCGCGAGCACCAGCCGTAAAGCTTGAACGCCCGGTTGACGTTGACGCCCATCGCAAAGGCGGAGTTCGACCAGCAGTACTTGTTGTGGTCGGCGCCCTCG
>JAUWQU010000128.1 GCA_030610965.1 Phycisphaerae bacterium | reverse complement strand
CCATCCCGCTCGGCCGGCAGTTTCCCGTCGCATTTCCGCACCCCGGGCGCTCTGGCAGGCAGAAGCGCTTCTGGAAGGAACGAAGGAAGGAACCAAGCCCTGGGCATCCGACGCCGAACGGGTGACGGCTGCACGCACGGCGCGGCCCAAGGCGGCGTCGCTGGTCGGCCGTCGCTCTTAGGCGCTCTGGTCGAACATAGCCTGTGCGGCGGCGGCGATGTCCTCGGCGCTCAGGTGGCCCATCTTGAGGATGGCCTCGGGGGTCTTGGCGCTCTTGGGCACCGCCCGGACGTACAGGGCCTTGACGCGCACGCCCAGGTCGCTGGCGGCCGCCGCGGCGCTGACCTCATCGGCGATGCCGCCGATGTAATTGTCCTCGACGACCAGGATCTGCCCGCGGCAGTCGTCGCCGATCCGCAGGATCTCGTCGGCCTCAAGCGGCATGCAATAGGCGTCGATCAGCGTGGCGGACAGGCCGGCACTTTCCTCGAGGATCTCGACGGCCTTCTTGCAGACGTGGACCATGTAGCCGCTTGCGACGATGGCAAGGTCCTCGCCGTCGATGAGATGCTTGAAGCCGCCCATCTCGAAGGTTTCGTCCTCCTCGTAGATGATCGGCACGTTTGGCCGGTGCGTGCGGATGTAGCACATGCCGTCGATATTGGCCATCATCTCGGTCAGCTTGAAGGCGCTGACTGCGTCGCTGGGCAGCATCACGCGGCATGCGGGCTGGTTGTCCATCCGCCTGGAGCGGGCGAAGGCGCGGAAGAACGCCAGGTCCGGCAGGCCCATCTGGCTCGGCCCGTCGGCCGCCAGGGACACTCCGGCGTGCGAGCCGCACAGCTTGATGTTGGCGTTGGTGACCCCGGCCATCTCGATCTGGTCGTAACCGCGGACCAGGAACTTGGCGAAGCTCGACACGAAGGGGACCTTGCCTGCCGCCGCCAGCCCCACGGCGGCGGAGATCATGTTTTGTTCGGCGATGCGGGCCTCGAAATAGCGGTCGGGGTACTTCTTGGCGAATATCTCGGCGAACGTCGAGTTCTTAACGTCGCCGTCAAGGGCGACGACCCGGTCGTCGGCTGCGCCAAGGGCGGCCAGGGCCGCGCCGTACGCCTTGCGCGTGCTGAGTTCGCATTTTTCCAGGGCGCTTTCCATACCGGCGGCCTTGATAGCCTGGCCGAAGGCCCCGGCCGACATAACCCGTGGCCGGGGCGCCTGGTCGAGATGCGCCGGCGCCTTGAGCGCCACGGCGGGCGTGTCTTCCATGTCCGCGACGCCAAGCTCGGCGGCCTTTTCGTCCAGGTCGGCCATCGCCTTCTCGACGTTCTCGGCGGACAGCGGCTTGCCGTGGCAGGACTTGTCCTGCAGTTCCTTGACGCCCCATCCCTTGACCGTGCGGGCCACGATGGCGATCGGCTTGTCGGTCACCGGGCCCGTCAGGGCCGTGAAGACCTCGTCCCAGTTGTGCCCGTCGATGGCCCGTACCTCGAAGCCGAACGCCTCGAGTTTGCCCTTCAGAACCTCGGGCGTCTGCTGCGGCGAGACGAAGTCGCTCTGGGCCTGGTGGTTGCAGTTGAAGATCGTCCGCACAGCCGTGAGCTTGTGGTCGACGATAAAGTCCAGGGCCTCCCAAATCTGCCCCTCGCGGCTCTCGCCGTCGCCGACGATGCAGTAGATCGTTCGCCCCGTCTCGTCCAGGCGGGCGCCGCAGGCGAGCCCCGCGGCCACGGAGATCCCCTGCCCCAGCGATCCTGTGGCCGCATCGAAGAAGGGAAAGCCGATGGCGGGGTTGGGGTGCCCGTCGAGCACGCTGTCGGCGGCTCGAAGCGTAAGTGCATCTTCGAACCGCAGCAGGGACGGATCGGTCTGCGAGCAGACCACGCCGCCGAGGTCGCAGTAGGCCGCGTAAACCACTGGCACGACATGGCCTTCGGACAGCACCAGCCGGTCGGCGGCGGGGTTCCACGGATCGCGCGGGTCGTATTTCATGACGCGGTACATCAGCGCCGTGGTTATATGCACCAACGCCAAGGCGCTGGACGGATGCCCGCTGCCGGCCTCGGTACACATCTTGACAATCTGCTTGCTTAACTTGATGACCTTGCGGTCCAGATCTTTATGCTCGCCCATGGGCTTCTCCAGAATCCTGCTCTACCAATGACTCGACGGGACACCCGTCGGCTGTCCTACTATGCGAATCGGATACCCTACTGGAACCCATTCGCGAACGCAACACATTTGGCCGGCGGAAACCCACGACTTTTCCGCCCTACAAGCATATGCAGCCAGCGGCTCCGGCGGCTGGTTTCCAACGGCGCCGCATGCCCCGCCCCGGCCAGGAACACCCCCGCGTTCCGGGCGGGCGCCGCTTACTCACAGCCCGCCGCTCAAGGCACGAGGCCTGCCTGCCGATAATAAGAAACGAAGCAGTGAAAGCGCCCAGGCAGGTATTTTCAGGTTTCGTACCATGCAGTATATCTACTCGATCTTCGCAAATGCAACGGAAGTGGCTGTCTACGCGTTCGGCGCGGCGGCCATGATCTACGCCGTCTCGGCCAGCCTCTAGCAGTCGTACTGGTCGAGAATCTTCGGCAATTGAAGGATGCTGCGGATGCGGTGTCGCGGGCGGGCTCTCCACAGGCCGTGGCGACCCGCGGGGTCCTTCAGGACGGAGATCATCCCCATCCGGTTGGAGCCCTTGATGTCTGCCCATGGCGAGTCGCCGACAAACATCGTCTGGCCCGGTTCGAGCCCCGCTGCGCCCAGCGCCGCCTCGAAGATCGACCGGGCCGGCTTGCGGTAGCCTGTCTGCGATGAGTAAACCCTGGCTGGCAGGTGCTCGAGCAGGCCCGCCTTGGCCAGGTGCATGTCCAGCACCTCCATAGGCAGGAAGGTGTTGGAGACCACGCCCAGCTTCAGGCCGCGCCGGGCCAGGCCGCTTAGCATCTCCGTGAGGCCTTGCTCCACCCAGGCAATCTCGCTGAGCGGCTCGTACCACCGCCAGGCCAGTTCCAGCAGGTTTTCCCGCGCCAACCGATGCCCGAACGTATGCCCGATCCGATCGATCGACTCCATGATGTTGAAGTCTCGCCCGGTCAGGCGGCTCTTTAAGTATTTCCATCGCACGGCCCAGTATTGGCGGCGATAGTAGACGGCGAAGTCCGGCAGGGGCATGCCGAGTTCGGCGAGGTACTGATACCCGCGCCAAGCTCCTATGCCAAAGAGCTTGACCGCATCGATCTTCCCGAATTCCAGGAGCGTATCGCCCAGGTCGAACAGGATTCCTCGGATTGGCTGGCCCATTGTGCCTCAGATCAGGATCGCCCGGCCGACAGAACGGCGAAACGCCGCGAACGAGTCGAACGGCATAAAAAACCTCCGGCCCACACCTGGGAGCATGTGCCGGAGGTCGCCACGGCATAAAAACAGCCGTTATTGTTGCTCCCGCATGCGGCGGGAAACCTTCTCATTCTCATTACAACTCATCGCAAGTATAGCATCAAAGCCTTTGGAAGTCAACGGAGGCGCCCGCCGGAAGCGCCCGAGCCGACAAAAAAAGGCAACAGCCAGCCAAATAAGTCGTTACAGCCACAGAACCCCGCCGAAAGCGCCTTCTGGCCGCATTTTCTGAATGATCCCCTCAGTCAAGGCCATATTCGCCTTCCACCCGCCCAGGCGCCATAAAACCTGCCTTGGGCCACTTTTATGCCTCAGATTCGCGGGTATCCGCCGTTGGGCCCCCAGGGGCCGGCCTGTCCGCGGGTTCTGTTCCAGTAAGCGGTTAGTTACTTACGTTGACAGATTCGGGTTACTGGCTTATCATGCTATAATAGTGAAAGCGGCATCGCGTTGCGACGTGGAGGATATCTGCGAGACGCCGATCGCCTTGGAAATGGCGAGTCTACCCGAGTCGGCAATGCGAGTCGATGCCGGCTTAGGATGTTCTAAAATCCGTGAGGGTGATAGTTACCATGACCGACCGACGGGCTCTATCTTGCAAGCTGCGGGGGGGCGGTTGCCTGTGCGCCCGTGGTGACTGCCCGCCGGCATTCATCGAGCAACTTGAGCCGCGGTGGATGCTTAGCGGTACGGGGCTTTTCGATGCCGAGCCAGTGTTGGCCAATTCCTTGCCCGTTGACCCATCGATCTTGTCCGACCTGACCCAGGCGGCGCCTGTCGTCATGGGCGCGGCGGCCTCGTCGGCGTTTGAGCTCAGCGAGACGTTCCTGCTTCACAGCAACCCCGCCGCCACCAAGACCATCTACCTGGACTTCGACGGGCACACCACCACGGGCACGTCGTGGAACAGCGCCCTTAACAACGGCGACCCCATCGTCACGCCGGCTTACAGCTTCGAGGGCGACAGCAGCTTCTCCGACAACGAGTTGGCGCGGATCCAATACATATGGCAGCGAGTGGCCGAGGACTACCTGCCGTTCAACGTGGACGTGACGACCGAAGACCCCGGCTCGGCCGCGCTGATCAAGAGCAGCACCGCCGACGGCGAGTATGGCATTCGGGTCTGCATCGGCGGCAGCAGTTCCGACTGGTACGGCGCCGACGCGGGCGGCGTGGCCTACATGGGTTCCTTCAAATGGAACACCGACACGCCGGCATTCGTCTTCACGGCGATGCTCGGTAACGGCAATGAGAAGTACGTGGCCGAGGCGATATCGCATGAGACGGGCCACACGCTGGGCCTCACCCACGACGGCACAAGCACCGTCGAGTACTACCAGGGCCACGGCAGCGGCGACACCAGTTGGGCGCCGATAATGGGCGTCGGCTACTACAAATCGCTGACGCAGTTCAGCATGGGCGAATACCCCGGCGCCAACAATACCCAGAACGACTTGGCCATCATCGCGGGCGCCACGGGCGGTTTCGGCTACCGCGGCGACGACCACGGCAGCAGCTTCGCCGAGGCCGACGCCCTGACCGTTATCGGCAGCACGAGCGTTTCCGGCGAGGGGATCATCGAACGCACCGCCGACCTGGACTACTTCTCCTTCGAGACCGGCCAGGGCGCCATCAGCCTGTCGATCGACCCTGCCGCCCGCGGGCCCAACCTCGACATACTCGCGACGCTGTACGACGGCCTCTACCAGGTCGTCGCCACCAGCAACCCAATCGGGGCGCTCGACGCGAGTTTCAGCCTGACCCTCACGGCCGGGACATATTACCTTGCCGTCGACGGCGCCGGCGAGGGCGATTTGGCCACGGGCTACAGCGACTACGGCAGCCTCGGTTACTATTCCATCGCCGGAACGATCGTCGATCCCGATTCGCTGCCCTGGTTGGCTATCGCCGCCACCGACGCCTCGGCCGCCGAGAATGGGCCGGATACCGGCACGTTCACCGTTTCCAGGACGGGCAGCACGGCCGCGGCGACGGAGGTGTTCTACACCGTCACCGGCTCGGCCGGCAACGGCATCGACTACGACGCGACCCCTAACTCCGTGACGATCCCCGCCGGCTCGTACACCGCCGAGGTCACGATCTATCCGGTTGACGACTCCTCGCGTGAGGGCGACGAGACGGTCATCCTGACGCTCGATGCCGGCGAGGGCTTCTTCATCTCCGCGCCCGGGTTCGCCACGGTCACGATAGCCGACGACGACCTGACCTTCACCATTGACGATTTCGCCGCGAGCGAGGCCACGACCGTAGGCGACATGACGGGCAGCCTCGCCGACACGCCGGTCAGCGACAACGTTTACGAGCAGCTCCAGGAGGTGCTCCAGTTCCGTTGGCCCAACAAGCGCTACAGCGTCCTGGATCACACGTGGACGTTCGACGTGACCGGCGGTTGGAAGGTGACGTTCTTTGTCGAGGCCCATCACTCGGACAACGACGAGGAAGATGACTTCCTCTTCGAGTACTCGACCGACGGGGCGAACTGGACAACGCTGCTGACGGTCACGAAGACCGCCGACGACAACACGCTTCAGCAGGCCGCGCTGCCTGGCGACCTCTCGGGCGGCGTGTTCGTCCGGGTAACGGACACGGACCGAACGAAACGCCGCACGGATCTGGACAGTATCTTCATCGACCGGATGTTCATCCGCAACGACCCGAGCATTGCCGGCGACACGAACGTAGACGGCTCCGTGGACGTTCTGGACTACGTGACGATCAAGAGGTCCATCGGCACAATCAGCGGCGCCGCATGGAGCGATGGCGACTTCGACAGGGACGGCGACGTGGACTACGCGGACCTGGGCGCATTTCAAGCCAACTTCGGCCAAACGGTCTCCATCGCCCCCCCGGCGGCGCCCGAGCCGGCCCTCATTTTGCCCGCGCCGGCGCCCGTCCCCGACAAGACATACTCGCCCGAAGAGTCGGCCAAGTGGTTCGCCGCCATGTCCGCCACGACGCGAAACGCCCGCGTCGACGTGTTCGCCATCGCCACCAGCCGCCTGACCAGACCCCCCTTCGCCCTGCGAGCCCAATCGCCCTCGCTGCCCTGGTGGCTTAGGCCCAAACGGGACAGATAGCCGCGCCCGAGCGGGCCGGAAATAACGGGCGCCACGACCTGAGACTTTTTGTCTTAATCCATCTTGACCGATGACTGGCGATTAGCCGGTACGATGGGGACAAGTGGAAGGAATAGCCATGCGTAGGACAAGCAACACCAGCGAGAAACTGCCCGGTCGATTCGAGGACCTCGTCGATGTCTTGCCCCCTCAGGCCTTGACGGATGACGTTCACTACGAAAACACGGTCGAGATGATAGACGGCCTGATGGCTTCAGGCAGGCTGACCAAGGGCCAGGAAATCTACATGGAAACGCTCGTGCAGCTTGTGCAGGCCTACGAGGCCCGTTGCCATTCCATCGACACTGCCGGCCTGTACGGCATCGACGCGCTGCGGCACCTGCTGGCGGCCAACGACATGACCGCCTCCGACCTTGCCCGTCTGCTAGGCGTCCACGCCAGCATGGGATCCAAGATCCTCAAGGGCGAGCGAGCCCTGACCGTCGAGCACATCCTCAAACTCGGCGACCGCTTCAGTGTGCGCCCCGAGCTGTTCATGGCCAGATCACGCCATGATTAAGCGGAACGTTTTCCATCGATTAGCGGCTTCCGCTCTGCCATAATGCGCATACTTGGCGCAAACCTACTATGGCTCAGATGAATGACAGGTCGGCGGGTACTGGCGGGCTTGGCAAGGAGTTTCGCAGGGCCTTGCTGGAGACGATTCCCTGCGCGGTGTTCATCTTCAACTCGACCGGGCGGATCATCTATTGGAATCGCTCGGCCGAGGAACTAACGGGCTACACCGCCGCCGAGATGCTTGGCCAGACGTGCGAGCCCCTGCGGATTCACGAGGCCGAGGACGGCGATCGCGAGGTCGTCGCGGCGGTGTGTGCGGCCGGGCAGGCCGGGGGCGCCTCGGCCGTCGAGTGCGAGGTGCGTCACAAGGCCGGCCGGGCCGTCCCGGTGGTGCGGCGGACCAAGCCGGTTCTCAGCGGCTCCGGCGAGCAGATCGGCGTGGTGGTGGCGCTGGTGGACGTGACGGCGATCAAGCTTGCCCGCGGCGAGATTCGCCGTCTCACCGCTGAGGTGGCGCGGTCGGGGCGGTTCGGCGATATGGTCGGCTCGAGCGAGCCGATGCGCCGGCTGTATGAGGCGGTCGAACTGGTGGCCGAGACGGACGCCGGCGTTGTCATCGAAGGCGAGACAGGCACGGGCAAGGAGTTGGTGGCCCGGCTGATCCACGCGCGCGGGCCGCGGCGGGACAAGCCGATGCTGGCCGTCAACTGCGGGGCCCTGGCCGAGACGCTCCTGGACGCCGAGCTGTTCGGGCACGTGACTGGCGCATTCACCGGCGCGGTCGCCGACAGGGCCGGGCGGTTCGAGGAAGCCGACGGCGGGACGCTGCTGCTCGACGAGGTCGCCGAACTCAGCCCCGCCAGCCAGGTCAAGCTGCTCAGAGTGCTTCAGGAGGGGCAGGTCGTTCGCGTCGGCGAGTCCAGGCCCAGGGATGTCAGCGTGCGGATCATCGCCGCCACGCACCGCGACCTGCTGGAGTTGGCCCGGCTGGGCGAGTTCCGCGAGGACCTTTACTACCGCCTGCGCGTGGTCGGCCTGCGCGTGCCGGCCCTGCGGGAGCGGCGCGAGGACATCCCGGACCTCGTGGCCCACTTCATCGACCGGTTCAACCGCAAGTACGGCCGTAGCATCCAGGCGTGCTCGGCCGAGGCGATGGAAATACTGACCGCGCACGACTGGCCGGGCAACGTGCGGCAGTTGGAGCACGCTCTGGAGCACGCGTTCGTCGTAACGGCCCGCGATGCGGAGACGCTCGCGGCCGGGGCATTGCCTCCGCAGCTTGCGGGCGGCGAAGCGCCAACGTCGCCCCCGCCCGGGGGGCGGCCCGGG
>JAUWQU010000136.1 GCA_030610965.1 Phycisphaerae bacterium | reverse complement strand
CCCTCATACGGCGCACAGTCGCCGCTGTGGTAGATGGTCAGCCCGCCGAGGCGAAGCACGTAGCCGAGGTAATGGTGCTCCCCGCGGTCGTTCGTGCGGAGCGTCTCGTGGGCCGCGGCGACCGCCTCGACGGAGACGCCGTCGGCCAGATCGACGGACTCGCCGTCGTTCATTGCGATTATGGCTGCGGGATCGACGCCGCGCTGCGCCGCGGTGGCCGCGACTGCCCGCGGCACGACGAACCGGCAGCCGGGATTGTTCCGCGCAATCGGACCGAGCGTGTCGGGGTCCATGTGGTCGCTGTGGGCGTGCGAGCAGAACACCAGGTCCACGTCGCCCGCCGCCCTCGCCTCCAGCGGCGGGGGCATCATGCGGGCGTGGGGAACCTCCTTGCCGGCGTACTTGGCGGCGAGGCAGTCCGAGAGGTACGGGTCTATCAGCAGGCTGATCGCGCCGAAGCGGATGGCGAAACCCGCCTGGCCGAGCCACCACAGGGCGGTCAGGCCGGCGCCGAGCGGCATGGCCGAGAAGTCGGCTGCGGGCCAGTCGCGGATCGTCAGGTCGGGCGCGGTGCTCACTTGGATGGCTTTCCCGCCTCGGCGGCGATGCGTGATATCTCGTCGAACACGGGCCCGCGGACGGGAATGTCCACGTGGAAGACCTCCGCGATCACCCGCGTCCAGCCGTGGATGAAGTACAGCCAGCCGTCCTCGACGCAGAGGTTCCTGGTCTGCCTCTGAGCATTGGCCTGGTCGAGAAAGACAAGCTCGCCGCGGTAGTTGAACTCCCACGCGTAGCCGTCGGTCGGGAACTCGGCCGCGTCCGTGATGGGCGAGCCGGGAGCGTCCTTGCCCAGGCCCGTGGCGTTTATCACGAGCGAGCCAGGCCTCAGCCGGGCCATGATCGCGTCGCTCATCTCGGGCGATGGCGTGTGGTGATACTCGACGGGAAAGGCCGGGTCGAACTTCCCGTGCAGCCGCCGGATTTCCTCCAGCCGGGGCGTGCTGCGGTTGGAGACGATGATCTTCGACGGGCGATTTGGCCCATGGTCCTGCCGCATCATGTACCACGTGACCGCGATGGCCGATCCGCCGGCGCCGATGACGAACGCCTCGGCGCCGCTGCTTGCCCAGTGGTCCGCCGGCAGGAACGCCTCGGCCGACAGGCCGCTGGTGATGGGGTCCTTGGCATGGCCTACGAGCCTGCCGTCTCGCTTGGAGATGCTGCTTATCTCGCCCATCAGTTCGGCGTACTCGTCCAACTCGTCGAACTGGTCGCGGCAAGCCGTCAGAAGGTCGATCTTGTGCGTTGTCACCAGCGCGCCGAGCGAAAGCTCATCGGTCTTGATGTGCTCGACGATCCGGCGATAGCTCTCCGGCTCGTCGTGCCACTTGAGGTCCACGCCGGAAATGACGCAGTCGCCAAGGTCGAGGAACTTCGCCCAGGCGGGGAAGACCTTCATGATCGAGCTCTTGCCCGTGGTGACGCCAATGAAGTAGATCGTGGGTTTCTCGGCCTTGGCGTACTCTGTAACGCTCATCAGTGCGATGTCCTCTCAGCAAACAACGCCTCACGGCGTCACGACGAACTGCTTTTGTCGGCCTTGGCCTTCTTGCCGCGGACCTTTTTCGCGCTGGCTTTCTTGCCGGCCTTTCCGCGCTGGGGCGCCTGGCGCGCCGCGGGGACGTAGTCGCCGGTTCCCGTGGCCGCCCACGTAAGGTCGGCCTTCATGCAGGGATCTTCGACGTTGGGGTCGTCGTGCCGCTTGCCGTAGGCGAGCAGGTCCTTGGCGAGCTGTCGGATCGTCTCGCGGCAGGCGGGGTCGGCGAAGTAGTTGGTCACCTCGTCGGGGTCCTTCTGAAGGTCGAACAGCCAGGGCTTTTCTCGCGGCGAAACGACGAGTTTGTAGCGCTGCGTCACGGCCGCCAGCCAACTGCCGGGACTCTGGCGGTTCATGCTCGCGCCGCGCATGAAGGCGACGTCTTTCCAGCCGTCCGGGGCCTTGCCCGTCAGCAGGGCCGAGGCATCCCGGCCATCGGTCTTCGGCGGGGCGTCCAGGCCCATAAAACCCAGGATGGTCGGGGCGAAGTCCACGCAGCCAAGGGCTTGGCGGATGATGCTGCCGGGTTTGATCTTGTCCGGGGCGCGGATGACGAAGGGCACCTTTGCCGAGGCCTCGAACGGCACGCCCTTATTGTGCCTGCCATGCTCGCCGCAGAGGTCGCCGTGGTCGGCGGTGAAGATCACGATTGTCCGCTCGGCCAGGCGCAGCTTGGCAAGTTCGTCGAGGATCTTCCCGACGTTGTCGTCGATGCATTTGACCATGCCGAAGTATTGCCTCATGAGCGGATTCGACAGGCTGTGGGCTTCTTTAGGCCCCCAGGCGGGCACGGCGGAGTCGGGCTTGTGCATCGTGCGGGGATCCTGGAAGGTGATTCTGTCGAACATCGTGTCGTACGGCGGGCGGACGCTGTTGGGGCCGTGGGGGTCGGGGATGGACACCATGAAGCAGAACGGCTCGTCCTTGTGGGCGCGGATGAACTCGACGGTCTTGTCGGCCAGGAAGTCGGTGGTGAAGCTCTTTGCGTCGGCGCCGTGGACATCGTAAGTGGGCTTGCCATTGGCGTTGCGGGCCTTGACTGCCGGTCCGGCCGGCGTGTCGACGAGCTGCTTCCAGTGCCCGCGGTTGTACATGTAGCGGTTGTCGGTGTAGCCGAACTGCCGCTTTGGCGCCCACTGCGGCTTGCCGCCGCCGTCGAGGTGCCACTTGCCCGCGTAGCCCGTCGCGTATCCGCTGCGGCGCAGGACCTCGGCGAAGGTTATCACGTCGTCGCTCATCGGCACGTTGTTGGTGGTCACCGGCGTGTTCTGCGGATACCGGCCGGTCATGAAGGCCGAACGCGACGGCGAACACAGCGGCGTGGTGGCGTAGAACTTCGTGCAGATGGCGCCCGCCTTGGCGATCCGGTCGATGTTCGGGGTGTCCACCACTGCCTGCTTGCCCCAGACCATCGCCTGGTCCGGCGACATAAGCGCCCGGTAGCAGCCCAGCGTGCGGAAGTTGTGCTCGTCTGTATGGATGACCAGCAGGTTCGGCCGGTCCTCAGCCGCCCCGGCCGCTTGCGCCGCCCCGGCCCCTTGCGCCGCCTCGGCAGTCGCCCGCCTCGCCAACAGCCCTGCCGCGGCGATGCCCATCCACGCAAGAAACTCACGCCTGTTCATGGTTCTTCCTTCGTTCAAGTTCCGCCCGCTCGGCTCAGATGCGGTCCAGTATGTGGGGGAGGTCCACGTACTGGCGGACGATTCTTGAGGCCAGGGCCGTCTTGGCGGCGTCTGCGGGCCGGATCTTTACCTTGAGCGAGTGTACGGCCGAGGCGGCGGAGTAGCTGTCGTTCCCGATAAGGATGACGGGGATGCCGGGCCGGCTTATCATAGCGAGCGTGTTTTTCTGCGGCCTGACGCCGCCGGTAAGCAGCACGCCGGCGATGTCGTTGTCGCCCGAGGAGCAGGTGCCCAGCGCGGCCAGGATCAGGTCGTCGCGGTCGCCGGGGGTTATCAGCAGGCATCCGGGGCGGACGTACTCCAGGGCGCGGTGGGCCGCCATGGCGCCGACGATGACGGTGTCGATGACGTTGCCCAGCGAGTCTTCGCCGTTGATCATCTCGCCGTCGATCTCCTCGAGCACCTGCCGGACGGACGGCTTGGCCAGGTCGGGCTCGTAGGGGATGCAGCCGAGCAGGTCGATTCCCTTGCGTCGCAGCCCGGCTGTCACGGCCTGGCGAATCGCATCGAGCTTGGTCGGGATGACCTTGTTGAGGATCACGCCGATGAGCCTGACGCCGCGGTCGGCGAAGAGTGACTGGTTGAGCATTACCTCGTCGATGGGCCTTCCGATCCCGCCGCCGGCGACGAGGATCACGTCGGTGCCCAGCAGGTGGGCGACGTCGGCGTTGGACGTGTCGAATACCGACCCCACGCCGGCGTGGCCCGTGCCCTCGATGACCACCGAGCCCTTGCCCGCCGCCATGCGCTCGAAGCTGTCGAGGATTCGCTTGTTCAGCGCATCCGGCTTGGGCTCTCGGATATAGTCCCGCGTGAACGACCGTCCGACGGTTACCGGGCTCATGTCGCCCAGGCCGCAGTCCGACGGGAAGATCGACCGCATCAGCGCCACGTCCTCGTCGACCCGAACGCCGTCGCATTCCACGTAACGCTGCCCCACGGGCTTGATGAAGCCCACGGGCGGGCAGGCCTTCTTGAAGGCCGCCATCAGGCCGAGCGACACCGTCGTCTTGCCCTGGTCCTGTCCCGTCGCTGCTACGAATACCTTCTTGACCGATGAGGTCGGGCTCATGCGAATCCTTGCGTCTCTGGCTTCCGAGATATTGCCCGGCGGGGGCACAATCCCCGAGCCGCCGGGCCCGGTGCTCCCGGAGAGGCAATGTACCACGAGTGCCCGCGCCGGACAATCCAATACGCGGCGCCAGGGGCTCGGCCCGCAGTTTGCCAGCCTCGAAGATGCTGAACTGAACCCGCCGAAATCGGGTTCGGGTCACGGCCTATCTAATCATTAATAATTCTCAAAAAATCTACCTTTGTTGGCGGGGCGCGTTACAATCCCATTGCTTGTATTGGGTTTCTCCGCATAATAACCTTTGAAGCATGTGTGCAACGTCCATTACTTTGCGTACAAGCACTTAACCGACCTTGCGGCCTCACCTAACGGTGTGGCCGAAAGGAGAAACGGAGAGGTGGCAGAGTGGCCGATTGCACCCGATTCAAAATCGGGCATGCCTTCGTAGGCATCGCGGGTTCGAATCCCGCCCTCTCCGGCTTTGTTTTGCTTCACTCGGTACAACACTTTTGCCGAGATAGCGTATAGAATTAATAAACCTACGAAGGCATGCCCGGCCTTTAACGGGCAACCGGTGCCGTGGGAGACTGCGGCACCGCCTTTTTTTCTGGCGTGTCGCTTGCGTCAAGTACACACTTCCGCTCAGTTATTCAGTTCCTGGCCGGGGGCGGCAGCTTTTGGCGCATCGTGGCCAGCCAGGTGTCGAGGTTGCCGTATTGGCGATGCTCGCGGAGCATGGTCAGTCGCCCCGGCCGAGCGAATGACGATGCCCTCCTCGCCGAGGTCCCCGAGGTTCGCGTCGACCTTGAGCTTCTTGAGCAGCGCCTCGCACCGGCCGACGACAAGGGGGATCTTGGCGCCGGGCAGGTTCGACTCCCTGACCACCGCCAGCCGCTGGCCTGTGAGGAGCCAGATATGCTCAGCCAGGTCGGCGGCGGCGAAAGCTTCCTGCGGCGTGGGTTTATCCGGCGCTGCGATGGCGTGCGTGGCGGCCGTGACGGCCTTGCCGCCGATCGAGAGCGCGCACGAGCCGGGTTTGCGTGCTTCTGTCCCGGCGGAAAGTGACGACGCGGCCAGGCAGCAAATCGCCAGGCCCGCCGCGACAACGGCGAGGGGCAAGTTATTCATGGCGGGCTCCAGGCTGGGTCTATCCTTGCTGGCCGTTGGGGTCAGTCCTTCGCGCCGGAGAGGCGCGGGTCGAGCTTCTCGTTGGCCTTAATCATATCGCCCCATGTCACCTTCTTTCCGGTGTACGCCGCGGTCCGGCCGAGGATGGTCGTCAGGTTGCTGCGGACCGATGGCGCGACGGTCGGATTGTTTACGTTGCCGGCCTTGATGGAATCGCAGAAGGCCGCGACGTTGGTTACGGCGCCGTCGCGGTAGATACTGCCGGTTTTTCCGCCGGGGTAGGGGGCCTTGCCGTGGATTTTCACGTCGCCGCCGTAGTGGGTCTCGATGGCGCCCTGCGTGCCGAACATTACGTTGTCGATGCCGCCGGGCCCTCGTCCGAACTGGCGGGATGCGAACGACACGGCCAGGCCGTCGGGGTACTCGAAGACCAGGTTGAAGTGGTCGAAGACCACGTTGTCGCCCTTGCGGAGCTTTCGCCCGCCGGTGCCTACGGCGCTCAGCGGCTGGGCGTCGGCGATCCACGAGCATACGTCCAGCGAGTGGATGTTTTGCTCGGTGATGATGTCGCCGGAGAGGACCTTGTCCATGCCCCACTTTCTCAGCCGGCCCTCGACGTCGTCGGGAAGCACGGTGCCGAAGATCAATCCGCAGAAGTACCCGGCCGTGCCGGTGACGAGCCTGCCGATGTCGCCGTTATGCACGCGTTTAACTGCTTCCTGGTAGAAGGCGTTGGCGCGGGTCTGGAAGTCGACGAGGAAGACGAGCTTCTTTTCGGAGGCCTTCTTTTCGGACTCTTCGATGGTAATGCAGCCGGGGACGTCGACGGCGATGGGTTTGGCGACGTACACGTGCTTGCCGGCCTCGACGCAGGCGGCTGCCTGGGCGGGGTGGAAGTATGGCGGGCTGATGATGGCGACGGCGTCGAGTTTGTCGGCCAGGACCTTCCTGTAATTCGACAGGCCGGTGTGCCGACGTGCGGGGTCGATGTTGTGCTTGTCGCCGACGATCTTGACGCGGTCGTCGAAGTAGTCGCCGCAGCTTACGAGCTGGTATCCGCCGTGCTTGGCGAACAAGTCGGCGATCCACTTGCCGCGCCCGCCGCAGCCGACGAGGCCCAGCTCGATCTTCGAGTTGGCCTGCGTGCCGCGAACCATGTCCGGTTCGAGGATCGTGAACGTAGCTGCGGCCGCGGCGCCGGCGAGGAACTCCCGACGGCCCAATCTGGTGGTTTTCGATGTTTCGGCCATGTCTGTCGTCTCCCGAATGTCAGGGGTTTGGAGATGCTTGTGGGTGGGTTTCGATGATAACTCGCAGGCCCACCCGTTCCAACGGGTAGGCCGGATTAAAGCTCGCCCTGGCGCCGCTGCGGCAGGCGCGGGCGAAGTGGCCCCACGATCCGCCTCGCACGACTCGCGCGTTGCCCTCGGCTGGGCCGGAGGGGTCGACGGCCGGGCCTGACCCGAGGTCGCGCTGGTAGAAGTCCCTGCACCACTCGGCCGCGTTGCCGTGCATGTCGTAGAGGCCCCACGCGTTTGGCTTCTTGCCGGCGACGCTACGGGGTGCCTCGCCGCTGTTGTCCATGTGCCAGGCTACTTCGTCGAGTTTTCCGCCGGAGTAAGGTCCGGCCGAGCCGGCGCGGCAGGCGTATTCCCATTGTGCTTCGGTGGGCAGGCGGTAGATTCGTCGGTCGGCCTGGCTGAGCTTGCGGCAGAACTCGACGGCCTGGGGCCAGGACAGTCGGCTGGCGGGCAGGTTCTCGCCCTTCGGCTCGGCGCGGTTGAAGCTTGACACCATCTTCCACCGTGCCTGGGTGACCTCGGTAGCGGCGATCCAGAACCCTCGGGTGATCTTCACGTCGTGGGCGGCCTCATCGTCATGCCGGCCCGGTTCTGCAACGTCGCTTCCCATGCGGAATTCGCCCGACGGGACGTAGACGAACGTCATACCGACGGAGTTGGTCATGGTGTCGCCGAGGCTGGGATTCGCCGGCATGGTCGCCGCCGCGCCCGTAGCCGGGGCAGGGCTGGACACCGGCGCGGTGGCGGGCGTTGTTGCCGGCGTTGCCGGAGGTTTCCTGGGCGTGTCGGACCGGCACCCGCCGGCCAGGATAATCGCCCCGGCCAGGATGCACGCGACGCCCGCGCGAAATGCGGTCTGCCCTTTGCTCATGGGAGTATAGGGTATCTTGTTCGCCGCGGTATTCAACCGTTGGCCTGAGGCGCGGCGCACGAAGCGGGGCCGCACCTGCCGTCAAAGGCGGGCGCGGCCCCGAGGGTCGTGCGTGGCAGTCGAGTTGTCTGGCTTACCAGGTGAAGTTCAACTCGTACCGGAAGAACCCGGCCACCTCGTTGCGGGTATCGTTGTAGAAGCCGCCCGGGAAGAAGACTTCGGCCAGCAGGTGTCCGCTGACGTGCTTGTTGAACTGGTAGATCATTCGCCCGGCGACGAGTTGCCCGCGGAAGTTGCCGTTTCCGCCGAATATTCCCCTGCCGCCGTAGGAGTTATGCTGGGAGAACAACAGGTGATAGTCGGTCCCGAGGGTGATCTTGTCGCACGGCACGCAGGACATTCCTACGTTGATCCTGTGGAGGTTCGTGGCCTCGCCGGGGCGGTTCTCCAGGGCGACGGTATACGCCAGCAGCTCGCTCCACCTTGCCCAGCGGCCCCAGAGCGGGTCGAACTGCTCGGTGCGCCCGTCGTTGCTGGAGTTGTCGCCGGAGGCGAACTCGTAGCCGACGTGGACCTCGTG
>JAUWQU010000467.1 GCA_030610965.1 Phycisphaerae bacterium | reverse complement strand
ACGTGGTCGACCACGGCCCGGCCGTTGTAGTACTTGCCGAGGTCCTTGGATTCGAGAAGGATCATACCGGTTTTTCCGTTTCTGTCGCCCGCCCGAATGTGGATAGGCGGTGCAAAAGTCCTGACTGATCGGCCCGGACCGTCCCGCAAAGGCCGAGCCGGCAAATCGCACGCCCGCCGTAACCAGCCATCGCAGCGACCTTTCGCCCAAACACCAACATTCTAATATACGCTCCTGTATATACTAGAGCCGCTGGCGTGCCACAGCCCGCATCACGCGGCCCTGCGACGCAAAAAACCCATTCCGGTAATCCGGCTCGCCTAAGCCTACACCCGCGCCGGCCGGGCCAATTGTGGATAACTCGGCCCGGAAGTCGGACTTTGCGAAACCGGCCAAGGCCGATTCTGCCCGCCGGATGCGCCGCCCGGCCTTACCGTATCAGCCGCATCCTACCGACATTGGGGATGATCGGCAAGCCCGACAGCCCCGGCACGCGGAAACCCGAAGGCCAGTACACGAATATGGCCTTGCCGATCAGGCTGTATTGCGGCACGGTGCCAAGCTTATAAGTCCGCCACTGCGGGCTGATTGCCTCCGGCATCGCGGCCTGGATCGCAAGGCGGTTGAGCCGGGCCAAATCCTTGGGCGAGAGCTTCTTGTCGGCCTCCTGCCGCTGGACCAGCGCCCCGGCCGCGTCGGGCAGCATCACTCCCCATCTCAGCCAGGCCTTCGGAGCGTACAGCCCGGGGGCCGCGATCATGCGGTTCAGCTCGCCGACGATCTTTCTTTTCAGCAAGTCGAAGGACTCGTCACCGTACTCGTCACGCAGCTCACTGGGGGTCAGATTCTTGATCTGGCCCCGCACGTCCGGAGACAGCCGCGACCAGATGTACGCCCCCGGCGAGGAGTCGGGGTTGTCCGTCCGCCGCAGCAGAGCCCTCAAGAAGCTCGGCCAGTCGACGTCGCCTATGGCCAGGTTCGGGTCGCCGCGCAGGCCGGAATCGTCGTAGAGCCTGAGGGTCGGCGACGCCGCTATCCAGAGCCTGCCATCGAGGCTCGACGGGCTGTTGTCGCCCATGACGAAGTACTGGTTCAGGTCGGGGTCGTCGAAGGTCTCAAGTGTGATCGGATGGCCCTCGGTCCCCCAGCCGCGGGAGCCCATCTGCACCCCGAGCCGCTCCGAAAAATCGAGCACGGGCCCCTCAGCATTGCCTCTGTTGATCCTCGGCGAGGTGTAGTAAACGTCCCGCATCAGCTTTACGTGCTGAAGCACGGAATCCGAGCCGTCAGCGGCTATCCGGACCAGCGGCTGGGGAATCGGCTTGGCGTTCACCGGTTTTCGCGCCAGCTTCAGGCGATCTTTGAGCCACTTGTAGTCCATCGGGTACTTCATCGGGCGGTCAGCGGCTGGGGCGGGCCCTTCCTCCGACGACTCCGCCACGCACTGGCCGTCGATCCACACGCTGACGCGCAGGTCTACGTGCCTGATGGACACCACGTGCCCTCGCCCGTCGGCAAGCGGCGCGACTTTGACGTCCGGGGCCAGCGGCCGCGGATCGTCCGACCCGGCGCCCTCGGTAGGCCCACACACCAGCCGGACGCTGCCGTCGCCTGATATGTGGGCAGTAAAAACGTACTCGAAGCTGCCGATGGACAGGGCCAGCCGACTGTCCGGGCCGGCGGGCTGCCAGGCGCCCTCGAGCTTGAGGTCGCTAACTATGTCCGTCTTGCCGTCCGCCTCCGCTCCGACGTCGTAGCCGTAGCGAGGCAGGAACCTCCCGTCATCGACATCGAGTTCCAGCCAGGCCGGGCCGCCCTTGTCGCCGGCGCCGGTAAACCTAAAGACCCGCCCGTACTGGCTCTCGGCGTTGTCGACGAGTTTCCACCGCCCGTCGTTGGGGTCGCGGGGGCGCCACTGGGGCGGCACGATCTTGTCGGACAAAGTCCGCCTGCGATTGGCGATTTCGATCAGGTCGCGGTTGGGGCGAAAGTCGTTGTCGAATACCACCTGCCACATCGCGTCCTGAACCCTGTGGTCGTCCTTGCGGCGGATGCTGAACTCGTCGGTCCCGGGCTGGCGGACGAATACGTCGCCGTGGACTATCTCGATGGTCTCGCCGGGCAGCCCGATGAGGCGCTTGATGTAGTTCTGCTGGTTGTCCTGGGGGTTCTTGAAGACGATCACGTCCCACGGCTTGGGCGGCTGAAAACGATAGAGGTACTTCATGACCAACACGCGATCGCCACCGGCGACGTACGCATCCTTCTGCTGGTCGTAGCCGCAGGTCGGGCACGTCGCCCCTTTGGGCTTCCTCTCCCCATTCGCCGGGAGGCGCCTGGTGCGGTTGGCCTCCTCGCGGGCACCGCGTTCCTTGTCGACCGACCAGCCGAAGGCGAACTCGTGGCCGCAGGCGCGGCACACCAGGTCCAGGTGCTCGCCGTAGAGCCTCGGGGCCATCGAGCCGGTCGGGATCACGAACGCCTCGACCACGAACGCCCGGAGCACGAAGGCCAACACGATGGCCACCCATATGCTCTGGACCGTGTCGCGGATCGACGCCAGTTCATGCTGCGCTTTGGTGCCGTACTGAGCCATAGAACCCACCAAGATAGCCGCATTCGCACCCCCCGCCAAGAGGGAACCGCCAAAATCAGGAAAGCTGGCAAGCTCGCGGTTCTTGAATCTTGGCTCGTGGGCCGCACAGATGGCCACAACGGCTTGGGGCAAACCCCAGCCGGGCAGGACACGCTTGTTTGAAGATTCCCCGGGCGATCGAACTTGACTCAACTGCTGCATATCCAGCCACTTACACCCCCACCGAAAACGGCCGTCCCGGTGTCGTTCGTTAGGGTTTTCTCTTGCCAAAACCGGCCTGATGTGGTAGAATCTCTCTCAGTATCGCCGAGCGTCGTCAGCAGATTCTAGAGGTGGCGAGGTCTTCGGAAAGTCGGAGGCTTCGCCTGACCGGTGCATGCCGCTGTGCAATCGGCCTTGCCTTTCTTGACTGCTGGCCATCGTTTATGGACCCGGCAGTTCTGCCGCGAGTGATCGACGGGAACATGATCCGATCGCATTTCTAGCCTTTGGAGGCGCAAGCGATGAACAGAAACCAAACCAGGATCGCATTGTCCCTCGCCGCCGCGGCTGCGTTGGCGCTCTGCTTGCCGGCGGCAAGCCACGCGGCGATTATTCTGTCAACAGACTTCACCGGCCGTACCGTCAGCGGTGATACGGCCAGCGACATCACCTGGGCCGCCAATGGTGTATCGGACCCCGGGGATCTGACGGCAGTGGACGTAAATGCCACCGGGAAATTGGCCGGGCTGTTCGACACGGCTAACGCCCAGGGGCACTTCGCTCCCGACATGAACACGGGCAACGAAGGGCCGTGGAGCACCTCGCTGACACTCGACTTGACCGTTCCGGAGATCTTCCTCGAAGACGTCGTCCTGGACTACCAGCACTTCAACAACAACGGCGGCTTCCAGAGCGTTGGCCGTTTAGTGGACTGGACCGTCACTGTCACTGGATCGGTTTCGGGCCAGTTGGACAGCGTGCAGGTGATCGGCACGTCCAGCAAGTCCGGCGCCGAAACGATTGTGTTCGGCACGCCGCTCATGTTGACCAGCGGCGAAAGCTATGATCTCACGATCCTAGCCGAAGGCGGCAACGGTGACGGCAACAACACGGGACTCGACGGGTTGACGCTCAATGGGGTCGTCCCCGAGCCGGCATCGCTGGCGCTGATGGGATTGTGCGGCCTGACGTTGCTGCGCCGTCGCCATCGCCGCCGCGCTTGAATGAATAACCCGATTGACGTTGACCTTCCAATCGCCCGTCGAAGAACGGGCGCTTTTCCTTGGATTTAATGGCTGTCCCCGGTTATTCTAAGGCCATTGATTCCGGGGGCTTGACCCCATCATATTCAACGCGGAGCGGCCTGGCCATACCGTTAGATTACGCGACGAATACTTGCCCGGCAACCCTTGTTTTATATGTTAAGGATCGCGGTAGGGACGGGCCTTGCGGCCCGCCCCCCGCACAGATCCGTACGTGAGGAACTACCTCATACGGCTCCTGCCTTGAGTCGGACGCGAAAGGCAGCTTCGCGCACGCCGTGCAATCCGCGTGACTCGCGTTTAATCCGGCGCGGTGTCCGGTGCGAGACGGCTTGCTCGGCATTCCTCTTGGCTGAGTCCCTTTCCTCGGCCGATTCCGCGGGTGCTTCAGCCGCACCGTTGTTCACCGGCGTCGCAGGTACTACGGACTCATCTGACTTCCTGCTGGCGTTCACGTCGGCATTACCGCCTGAGGCGTTTTCCGACCGTTCCGC
>JAUWQU010000127.1 GCA_030610965.1 Phycisphaerae bacterium | reverse complement strand
CGAGGGCGTTGTGATGGATCTCGTTGTCGCGGATGACCCGCCAGCCGCTAGTGTTGGGCCAGATGCCCTGCGCCGTGTTGTGGGGGACGTTGTTGTCGTATATCTCGTCGTACCCCCCGGAGGAAATGCCCGTGGCGTTGGCGTACGCCTCGTTGTCGAAGACATCGCCGTAAACCCCGCTGTTCTTGTCATCGACGTACAGGCCCATTCCGTTGTCATGCACGATGTTGCCGCTTGCGGTAATCTGGTTGGCCCTGATCCAGATGCCCGTGGAGCTGTTGTTCCAGGCCTCGTTGTCCGTCACGGTCGCGGTGGCGGTGTCCTGTATGTACGCCCCGTCGCCAATCGCGCCGCCAGTGTGATACAAGCTGTTGCCGGTAACCGTCGGGTGCTGGCCGCGAATGTCAATGCCGCGGTTCTGGTCGGTATTGCTGTTGCCCGTGGTGCCGAAGAACTCGCTGTCGGCGATCGTCACGTAGTTGCTGGCGGCGTCCTCGACGTACACGCCGCTGTCGCGGTTGTTGTAGATCGTCACTCCCTGCATGCTCAGGTTCGATGACCCGGTTCGGACGTACATGCCTATCGACCCGCCCGTCAAGGCCAGATCGCGAATATCCATGGCGGCGGCATCGGTGAGGGTCAGCACCGGCGAGGCGGGGTTGCCGCGGTCGATCGTCGCGCTATGCCCGGTGTCTACAGGGCCGCGAATCGTTATGCCCGCGTCGGCCGAGCCTATCTCCGCCGATGCCACGAGGTCGTACATGCCCGTGTCGATCCATATCGTGTCGCCCGGCTCGAGGTCGTACGCCGCAAGCAACGCTCGTAGCGACGCCATCGGATGAGCCGCGTCCGTGCCGCTGTTCGTGTTGCTGCCCGCTGCCGACGTGTACTCGTTGTCCAGCAAGTCCGAGTCGCCGAGAATGTTGATGTAGTAATCGTGGCCGGCCGGGCCGACGACGAAGACGTTGTCCGAGTCGTCCGAAATGGCCGGGGCGCCAGCGTCCACCACCCGCAGCAGTGCCTGGTCGCTGGCGATTGCGGGGTTCCACCCGAAGTTGCCGTCGTTGAGCTCATTGCCCGCCACCAGGCCCCACGAGCCGCCGCCATCGGTGGACAGGTAAATATCCACCAGCGGCCCGACTCCGCCCGACCGCCACCTGGCGATCGTCGCCTGGCCCACACGGAACTTCTCCGAACCGTTCGGCGAGAGAACCTGGATGTACTCCGCCGGGCTCCGCGAAGCCTCGCCCGTGTTGCCGTACGCGCCGAGATTGATCCGGTCCCCGTTCGGCGCGGTCTCGTTGGCCAGCGCGTCGGCCAGGCTGCCGGCGTCGATGCCCGGGGAGTCCGAGACGTCCGCCGCCCACGCGCCGCCGTGATAGCTGCCGTGCGTGCTCATCAGGTGGAAGTCGTCGTCGACGCCGAAGTCCCCGCCGTACAGAGTCGTCGAAAGGTTCCACCGCGAGACGATCTGCTTGGCGACGCCTGCCCCCTGCCACCGCAGGTAGGTATACGAAGTGCTCGTCACGTCGTGCATCTCGTAGCTGATCGGGTACCACCCGGCCGTCAGGCCCGTGGCTGTGTAACTCTGCTCGGCGGCGCCGTGAGGCGCCCACTGGTCGATGACCAGCGAACCGTCGAAGGTGAGCCGCTCGCCGTCGTTGGTGGTGGTGTAGAACGTCCAGTCGCCGTCGGCGGGGACGTATATGTAGCCTTCCCACCGCACGGAGAAGTGGTCCACAGGGACGCCGGGAGCGGGCGAACCATAGCCGAAGTTGAAGTTGATGTTCGAGTCCAGCCGCGTGACAACCGGGCTGCCCGTTAAGTCCTCGTTGTCGTAATAGCTGCCCGTCAGGCCCGGATCCCATGCGCCTAGGATGCCGTCTGCCCCGTCGACGTCCACGAAGGCCGGATCCGCCACCCGGCTGTTGCCGTCGAAGCCAAGCTCCAGGAACCAGTCGACCAGGCTGTCGAAGTTGCGCTGCCAGTACAGGAAGTTGGCAGACCCGCCGGATGCGAAGAGGTTGTAATCGCTGGCGAAGCCCACCTGGCTGTCGTCGGAGACGTACAACTCGTAGGCGCTGCCCGAACTGAGGATGTTGTTGCGCAGGTGAACGTTCTTGCTGCCGCCGGTGACGCGAACGGCATCGACGCCCAACTCGTAGACGGTGTTGTTGACTATGTTTAGCGTGTAGCTGGCACCCGTGACGTTGTTGAGTTCGATGCCGCGAACCGTGTTGTCGTAAACCAGGTTGTTCGACAGCGTGACGTTACCGTAATCGACATCGACATAGATTCCGTACGCGTTGGAGTAGCTGACGTTCCGCTCGAAGGTCGAGCCGTAGTACGTGGCGTAGAGCCCTACGTTGCTGTTGCCCCAGACGCGGTTGTCCGACGCCACGCCGGTCTGCAGGGTGATGCCGTTGACGTTGCGGTAGACGTCGTTGTTCTGGATCGTCCGCCAGTTGGTGTAGTCGCCATAGATGCCCGTGGTTGTGTTGTCGCGGGCGATGTTGTCGTGGACATTGTCGTAGCCCGCGCTGTAGATGCCCGTCGTGTTGCTGTAGGCCTCGTTGTCGAAGACATCGCCGTACACCCCGCTGTGGGTGTCGTCGACGCTGATGCCCGTGCCGTTGCCGTACGCGACGTTGCCGCTGACGGTAAGCTGCGCCCCGCGGGCGTACAGGCCGGTGTTGCTGTTGTTGTAGAGGATATTGTCCGTGAACACACCCGTGCCTATGTTGGAGAACCACAGGCCGTATGAGTTCGATCCCGGCGTGTGGTACGCGACGTTGGCGTGGACGATCGGGTCGGCCCCGTAGGCCCGCACGCCGTATTCCTGGTCGGTGACGGAGCTTCCCGTGGTGCCGTAGAAGCTGTTGTTGAGCAACTGTGCGTCGCTGGAGGCCGAGTCGACGATGTTCACGCCGTGGACGGCATTGTTGAAGACCGTGTTGGCGTCTAGCGTGAGATTGGCCGAACCGTTGCCGACGTAGACGCCGCTGTACGCGCCGGTGATCGTCAGGTACTTCAGCGTTATGTAGTGGGCGTCATCGAGCTCGAAGACGTAGCTGCCCGCCCCGGTCGCGCCGCGGTTGAGCAGGGCCTGGTGGTCGCCGGCGGACGGGCCGAGGATCGTCACGCCGCTGTCGGCGTACTCGATCAGGATGTTGGCCGTGACATTGTACACCCCGGTGTCGACGAAGATGATGTCGCCGTCGTTGAGGTCGTAGGTGTCGAGTATCGCGCGGATCGACGCCTTCGGATTCATCGGATCGAGCCCGCTGTTGCCGTCGTTGCCGATGGCGCCGGGGGTGTACTCGTCGTCAGTGTCGAAGCCGTCGTCGACGTAGTAGAAGAATATCGGCTCGGTGACGGTGAACAGGTCGTCCGAGAGGTCCGCGATGGCGATGCTGTCGTGCGAGCGGATCTCCAGCAGGTACTGATCGGAGACGATCGTGGCGATGTTCTGCCAAAGCCACTGGCCGGTGTTGGGCTGGTCGAGGGCCAGGTCCGCCCAGGTCATCCCGTCGTCGGCGGAGTAGCGGATGTCCACGTTGCCGGCAAAGCCGTCGGACCGCCACTTGACGGTGTGATCGGTTGTCTGAGCCCATCGTTCGGCGCCGTTGGCGGCCATAACAAGCACGTACTGGGCCGGGCTGCGGGACGCCTGGGCCGTGTTGCCGTAGGCGCCGAGGTTTCGGTATCCGCCATCGGACGCCGGCTCGTTGGCGTACGCGTCGGCCTCGTCGGCGCGGTCGATGCCCGGCGAGTTGACCAAGTCCGCCGTCCACGCCCCGTCATGATAGCTGCCGGACGTGCTGGACAGATGGAAGTCGTCGTCGCCGCCGTGATTGACGCCCCCTGTGCGGTCGTAGCCGAGCTGCCCATCAGGCCCGGCCGGGCTTACGAACAACGGGTCGGCCGAGAGACTGTCGCCGTCGAGGAACGTCGCGAACTTCCAGTCTGTGATGGTCGTCCGCGTGCCCTGCCAGTAGCCCACGTTCCCGCCGGACACCGGGTAAAACAGGTTGTAGTTGCTGGTGAATCCGGTCTGGCTGTCGGTGGCGACGTAAATGCCGTAGCCGCTGGAGGCCAATATGTTGTTCCGCAGATGGAAGTTCTTCGAGTTGGCGGAGAGGAAGATGGCGTCGCCGGCCTCCTCGTAGATGGTGTTGTTGACCAGGTCGGCCCCGGCGCCGCTGCGCTGGGCGCCGCTGAAGCTGAGCCCTCCCGTCTCGTTGCCGTAAACCAAGTTGTTGGTGATCGCCATGCTGCCGTACCGGTTGACGAACAGGCCGCCGAGCTGGTTGCCGTAGATCACCGAGTTGCGGACGTTGGCCGTGGTGTAGTCCGCGTAGATGCCCCGGCCCGCGTTGCCGTAGATCAGGGCGTTGTCCACCTCGCCGTAACGCAGGTACACGCCGTTGCCGTTGGCGTAAATCTCCGTGCCATCCACGGTCTGGAACGAGGAGTAGTCGAGATCCACGCCGTAGCCGGTGTTGGCGTACGCCGAGCCGCCCTGAATGTTCATATAGCCGAAGAGCTGAATCCCCGCCGAGTTGTCGTGAGAGACTGGGTTGCTCACCAGTCCGTAAGCCCCGCCCGTGTCCCGAAGGTAAATGCCCACGTTGCTATGATGGGCCGTCAGGTTCGTCCCGCCCACCTGGGGCGCCTTGGCGTAGATGCCGTACCGCGTGTTGTTGTAGGACTCGATGTCGTTGAGCGTCACGCTCGCCGGGTCGAGAATGTACACGCCGTCGTAGTTGTCGTGCGCGACGACGTTGCTGATTGTCCCGCCGATGCCGCCCTGAATGTACAGGCCGTAATGCCCGCTGCCGGCGTGGCCGAACGTCGTGATGTTGTCCAGCAGGTCGGCGTGCGAACCGCCGGTGAAATACAGGCCCGAGCCGGCGTTGTCAGCCGCGACAAGGTTCGTGCCGGTCATCGACAGGCTGTTGTCGTGGACGTACATCGCGCGGTTGCCGCCCGTAAGCGTCAGCCGCTCGATGGTCACGAAGTCGGCGTCGAAGAACTCCACAATATCCTGGGTCGCGTTGCCGGGTATTGCGGTGACGAACTCGGCCGTGCCGCCGCCGAGGATCGGACCGGTGATGGCCAGGCCCTCGTCGTCGCCGATACCCGCCTGCCCGCTAAGCACGACCGTCCGCAGCAGCGGGTACTGGCCCGTATCTATGTAGAGCGTGTCGCCCGCGTCGATCTGGTATATCCGCAGGATGTTCAGCGGGTTGGGCTTGGGGGCCGTGGCGACCCGCCCGGTGTTGCGGTTGTCGCCGACTGCCAGCGGCGTGAAGTTCGGATCGTCGCCGACATTCGACACGTCATCGACGTAGAACGTGGTGGTGGCCTCGGGCGCGGCGAACGGCTCTACGGACAGGTCGGAGACCCAGGGCTTGTCCACCAGCCGGACCTCGATCCGCATCCCGAACGTCCCCGGCAGGATGCCCGAATCGTCCAGCGGGATCCAGGTGTACGAGCCGTCGTCGGGCGTCGCGTCGGCGATGGTCAGCAGATAGCTGGGCCCGCCGGGCGTGTCCTGCCACAGCTCGATCCGCACGCTGCTGGGGCCGGAGTTGCTGCTCGGCCGCCAGGTGATCTGCCGCGGCTTGAAGTTCTCCCAGTCGGTATAGAGATACGGGAACGTGAGTTGGATCGTCGTGGCCGGCACGGCCACCGCGCCCGGCACGTTGCCGAACGCTCCCTGATTTGGCACTGCGGCCTCGGCGAAGGTGTACAGGAACGCGCCGTCGAGATAGGCGTTATCGTCCGGCCCGGTCTTGCGGGTGGCTACGTAACGGTACTGAACCTTCCGCGCCCCTGCCGGAACGGGGGCCTCGCCGACGACCGACTCCCAACTCGTCAGGTTCGCCGCGGACACCTCGGCCATCGTGCCGACCTCGACATCGCCGGCGTCCAGGAAGGTCACCTGGATCAGGCCCTGGTCGCGGGTGGTCTCACTGGCGGACCGTATCCATCCGCCGAAGTTTACGTACGCGATGCCCGTGTCGATCTGCTGGGCACTCAGGCCCGATGCGAGCAGGTCGATCGTCTGCTGGGCGAATCCCTCAGCCACCGTCCCGGCGAAGAAGTAGTTGCCGCCCTCCAACGGGCTCGGACTCGCCGATTGGATGGCCGCCTCCGGGTTGGTCTGCCAACCGGTCAGGCCGGATTCGAAGCCCGCGTTCGCCAGCCTGTTCGGATACGCCCAAGGCCGCAGGCGGAAGTCCATCGTCGGGTCGCCCATGCCTACCGTTGGGCTCGTCCGAATCAGCCCGCCGACGGGGTCCTGCACGCGGTAGTCGCCCCTGGCCGGATCGACGAACCGCGGGTCCGACCAGGTCGGGTTCGGGTCGGTCCGACCGACGCTGTGGAAGTCGTACGCCCACACGTCTTCCTGCCAGTCCAGCAGGTCGTCGAAGGGCCGCGTCCACCACACGAGCTTGCCCGACTCGCTGGCGTGCAGGTCGTTGTAGTCGCTCCAGAAGCCCGCCTGGCTGTCGTTGTCAACGTTGATGTCGTAGCCCGTGCGAGCCCAAAGGATGTTGCCCACGATCGTCACGTTCGACGCCCCGGCCATCAGACGAATCGCGTCGCCGACGGCGGCGTCGATGGTGTTGTTGCGGATTTGCACGTCCGAAACGCCCGCGATCCGGATGCCCTGAGCGGTGTTGCCCCACAGGATGTTCTCCTGAATCATCATCCCCGCGGCCGCGTCAATTCCCGTGGTGTTGCCGTAAATCTTGTTGAACCGCACGCTGCCATCGAACAGGCCCACGCCCGTGTCGTTGTCGTAAATCTCGTTGTCGCGGTCATGGCTCAGCGCACCAACCGTGCCGCTGCCGATGACGCCCGTGGTGTTGTCATGCACGTTGTTGAGCTGGATCGTGCCGGTAAGCTGCACGCCGGTGACGTTATCGTAGAGCTCGTTGGGAATCGTCTCGCCATTTGCGCAGAGGTCGCCGATGACCACCGCGCCGGTCGTAGCACCGTGCAAGGCGTTGCCTTCGACCGTGGCCGACGCCTCGTACAGCAGGGCCGTGACGCCGCCCGATACGTCATTGCCGCCGACCACCCCGCCGCCCATCGCGGCCGCGATGTGCAGGCCCGTCGTGCTGCCGGTCACCTCGTTGCTCAGGATCTGCCCGTCGCCGCCGGCGTCGTTCCAGCGGATGCCCGTCGTCATGGAACTGAGCCGATTGTTCTCAGCCAGCAGGCCCGTGGTCATCGAGGCCGGGTCGATCAGGATGCCCGTCCCCCCGCCGGACAGCGTGTTGTCGTGCAGCAACGCCCCGGCCGTGCCGGACAGGTGAATCGTCACGGTCCCGCCGGTAAAGTCGTTGTGGGCCAGGACCAGGCCCGTGCCGTCGGTGACGCTCGCGGCGTAGGCCTCGCCCGTCGCGGCGAAGATGCTCGCGATAACCGTAATGCGGTCGCTGCCGCCGGCGCCGTCGATGATGACCAGGCCCTCGCCGTCAAAGCTCAGGCCCTGGATCACGATGTCGTCGGCGTTGTTTATCTCAAGCGCCGCCCCGCCGCCGTGCCAGCTCAGCACCGCTCCGCTGGGCGAGCCGACGATCAGCGAGCCGGAATCCGCGAGCACGGTCTGGCCCGTGTAGCTGCCGGTATCGATGAGCACAACGTCGCCCGATCCGGGATGCACGGCCGAGAAGAGCCCCGTCAGCGTGGCCTTGGGGCTTGCGGGCGTAAGGCCCGTGCCGCCGGCGTCGGAGCCGGAGGCCGACGTATAGGCGTTGTCGGACAGGTCCGCGTCGGCGGCGACATTGACGTAGTACACGTTAGAAATATCCAGCGTGTTGTAACGTACGTAAATCTCCGGCCCGCCGGCCTGCTCGCCGGCTATCGGGTGCGATACGCTCGTGGTGTCGGCCCACGCGGCCATCGCATGGCCCGTGCTGTCGATCGCCAGGGCCAAGCCGATAGCATCGCCCGCGGTTCGGCTAATGCCGCCGTAGCTCGCGTCGCCGGGCAACTGCTCGACCCACTGGCTTCCGCTCCACTGGCGGACGTAGACATCCACGCTGTCGCCGATGAGGCTGGCCAAGCGGTCGTCTAGCCAGCCCAGCGCGATCGCCCCGCCGGCAGAGACGGCCAGGCGCGGACTTCGCGCCAAACTGCTCTGGCTGACGCCGAGCGTCCGCGAGTCAGTGCCCATGTCTCCCCATACGCCGCCACTATAGCGAGCCACTCGGATCGTCACGACCCCAGTCACGCCGTCGCTCCAGGCTGCAATGACGTCGCCGGACGCGTCGTAGGCGACCGCCGCCTGCTGCGAGTCCGTCGCGTTACTGCTCAGTCCGCCGCCGCTGGCCGAGCCGCTGAGCTCCTGCCACGCTCCGGGCGTCGGGTTCCACTGGCGGACGAATATCTCGCGCGAAGGCTCGTAGCCTTC
>JAUWQU010000727.1 GCA_030610965.1 Phycisphaerae bacterium | reverse complement strand
TCGTGGTGATCGACCGCCGGATCACCCAAGGCACACGCGGCGACCGCGGCCAACGTTGGTGCGAACGCATCTGGACCGTCCTGGCCACCTGCGCCCAACAAGGCCGCTCCGCCTTCGAATTCCTCCTCGAAAGCCTCGCCGCACGATGGGCCGATCGCCCCGCACCGTCACTCCTGCCGACAAATCTGTGAACGGTTACCAATATTCATGGTAAGCAAGCATCGCGTGCTTGTTAGCAGTCGCAGCATTGTTGGTACATGTGCCCTGCCGGATTCTCCCGCTGTCAAGTGGGCGTGCTGCACGACGGTGGCCAAGTTCTTAGCATCCACGGCATTCCGGTGGTGGTTATCTGTGCCGGGCCTGTCTGCGGTTAGCTTGATCCTAAGAGTTCTGGCGATATCCTCATCATACAAGTCCTCTTCTGCTGCGGTCCAAATAGATCGAAGGTTGATGAGTCTGTCACTTCCGAGGAGCCTCTCGATTCTTTGCGTCGCCGCGTCATACTGTTTCACGAGTCCGAGAAGTGATCCCGAGAGTTCGTTAAGCTGGGTGTCTGGAGATCGACCTCCAGGGCCCAAGGCGCGCGTTCTGCATAGGTCCTTGGCTGCGCGCAGAGTATCCTCAGAGGCGTTGTGTGCTCTAAGCGCATCGCGCAGGCGGGTAGCTCGTATTCTCTCCCGTCGCGTAACCCGCAAGTATTCGAATATCTCCTCAACGGTCCCTGGAAGGAGCAGGATCGGGGTCGTGTCGTGTTCCATCAGAAACTGCACAAGCCGCGCGTGAGTTGCATAACGCGACCAGGGATTAGCATAAGCATAGATGATGTCGAAATCGAGCCCGTAAGCTAGGCGTGAGCCCTGCTCTTCATGAGCCAGCGTATAGTACACCTCAGCGATGATGCCGAGACTTCTAGATGCAAACCATGCGAGTTCGTCAACAAAGGCTCTTGATGGCTTGGCGGTCAAGCCTTTGGGCAGGCTGAAAGGTGCTAGTAACGAATGGCACTGCCGTCCATTTTCGGCCTGGCTGGGCGTACACTTTCCGGGAGCGGGGCTGATTGACAACGAGTTTCAGCCTTGCTCATCGGGTTCGGCCTTTGGATAATGCATTTGGCCATCCTTAGCCGATAGTATTCGTGGCCCTCCTTGGCTCGTGTTCCCACAAAAGCCAGGGAGGGCTTTTCTATGGACACTCTACCCCATCGGGCCGCGGCCGGCAACGCCGACTTCCAGGATGTGCTCGAACCGTTTCTCCAGCAGCCCGGTCTGCCGTTCGCCGACATCCTCGACGCTGACGCCATCGACCAGGCCTTCCGCCGATCCGCCGCGGCGGACTGTTCGCCTGCGACGATGTCTTCTCTACTCCCGTCGTTCTCTGGGCCTTCCTCGCCCAAGTTCTGCGCGACGGCAAGGGTGCCGCCTGCGCCGCCGCGGTCGCCGACATCGCCACCTACAGCCAGCAGACCGGGCGCCGCGCGCCGGCCGGAGACACCGGCGACTACTGCCGCGCCCGGGCCAAACTCCACCCCGCCGCCCTGCGCGATCTGGTCGGCCAACTCGCCGGCCAACTCGACCGCGACGCCCGCCCCGACTGGTTGTGGCGCGACCGCATTGTCAAGCTCGTCGACGGCTTCACCTTCACCATGCCCGACACCCCGGACAATCAACGAGCCTTCCCCCAGCAGAACACCCAGGCGCCCGGCGTCGGCCTGCCCATTGCGCGGGCCTGTGCGGTGCTGTCGCTGGCAACCGCCGCGATCCACGACGCTGCCTTCGGCCCCTACCAAGGCAAGGACACCGGCGAAACCGCCCTGTTGCGAGAGATCATCGACAACTTCAACGCCGGCGACATCGTTCTGTTCGACCGATACTACTGCTCCTATATGATGCTGGCGATGCTGGCCCTTCGCGGCGTCGACGTCTGCGCCCGACTCCACCAGTTACGCCCCGACGACTTCCGCGGCGGCCGGCGCCTCGGCGCCTACGATCGCCTCGTCACCTGGACGCGACCGCAGCGGCCGTCGTGGATGACCCCGACGCAGTATCTGAAGATTCCCGAGACCCTCACACTGCGGATGGTCCACTTCGACGTCGCCGACTCCGCGTCCCGAACCGAGTCGATGACGGTGGTGACGACGCTGACCGATCCGGCCGCGTACAGCGCCGCGGCCATCGCCGAACTGTACGGGTGTCGTTGGAACGTCGAACTGGACATTCGCGACATCAAGCAAACGCTGGGGCTGGATCATGCGCGGTGCAAGTCGCCGGAAATGATCGATCGCGAGTTTTGGGTGACGCTGCTGGGCTACAACCTGATCCGCAAGGTCATCGCCGCCGCCGCGGCCGCCCATGGCAAGCAGCCGCGACGCATCGGCTTCACGCTCGCCTGCCAGACGATCCTCTCCAGTTGGATGCTACTGTCCACCGGGGCCTGCCGCGACGCCGCCGGCCTGACCGCCGAGGCTCTGCGACGCATCGCCGGCAACCAAGTCGCCAACCGCCCCGGCCGCATCGAACCCCGCGTCATCAAACGCCGTCGCCACACCTATCCCCTCATGCAAAAGCCACGCGACGTACTTCGTGCGGAGATCGGAATGTCTTAACGCTATTCAGAAAGGACACTTGTGGACGGCAGTGCCATTCGTGCTAGTAACTTATTAGTGATATTCATCGGTGTCCCTGGGCTATGTCTGTCACGCTCTCTAGAAGGTGGTGTGATATTCTGAGACCATTCTTCGCGGCTGATTCTTTCAGTGCCTTATGGAAGGCATTGACTTCTTCAATGTACGGGCCACCTGTGTGTGCAAGGGCCAAGGCACCAACGATAGGCCGGTAACTTGGCGCACGGAGGGATATGCT
>JAUWQU010000374.1 GCA_030610965.1 Phycisphaerae bacterium | reverse complement strand
CCGCAGCCAGATCGAGCTGTACAAGGTGCAGCACAAGGATGACCATCCCGGCACCGTCAGCGACACGTGGACGATCGCCAACTTCGTCCCTGCCCTGACAGGCACGACGGACATGGACGGCGTCAGCGTCGCCCGCGGCACCGACGGAGCCCTTGGGCCGTACCTGCAGAAGTTCCCGACCAACGGGTTCGAAGCCGACAACACCGTTCGCAACGCGACGGCCGACGCGGATCCGAACACGGAAAGCGGCGACAATGGCTGGTGGTTCAACCATACGACCGGCAACTTCGGCGTCAACACGACCGAGTACATCGACAGGTAAACCACCTTGCCGTCACCGGGCCGACTTCGCTGTCGGGACCTGACGGCTGAAACAGGCAACAGACCCGGGCGGAGGCGCCTCGGCGCGTCCGGCCGGGTTCTGGCGCTTGGTTCTTGAGTGCGGTTTATCGAGATAAGCCGCTATCAAGAAGATGGGATGGGTGCGACCAATGACAGCCCAAAAAGGCTTCACCCTGGTTGAGATCCTTATAGTGGTGATCATCCTCGGCATCCTCGCGGCTATGATTATCCCGCATTTCTCCTCGGCTACCAATAGTGCCCGAGCGTCCATGCTCATGGACGACCTTCGCGTGATGCGTTCCCAGATGGAGGTCTTCAAGGCTCAGCACCAGGGCGTGCCGCCGGGGTTCCCGAATTGTGACATCGCCCAGGCGCCGACCGAAGCGACGGTAGTGACGTACATCACGCAGTCCTCGACGGCGGTGGGCGCCACGGCCCCGGTGGGCACGGCCGGCTATCCCTACGGGCCGTACATGAGGGAGTTTCCGACTAATCCGTTCAACGGCAAGTCGTCCATTCTGGTCATACCGGCGTCGAATCCTTGCCCCAACACCCCATCGGACCAGTACGGATGGATATACCAGCCGTCCACGCTGACATTCAAGGCGGACAGCCCTGGCACGGATGCCCATGGGGTTCTTTACTTCAACTACTGATTCAAGATCCACACATTGGCTGACCGCAAGATGAAAAACGCGACGCGAAAAGCATGCGGGGCCTTCACGCTGATCGAGGCCCTGATGGCCTCGGCGATCCTGGCTGTGGTGGTGTCGGCCGCGATTATGCCGTTCACTTGTGGTATGCGCAGCCAGCACGTCGAGAGCCGTCAGACCATCGCGGTCAGCCTGGCCGAAGACCTGATGGAGGAGATCATCCTCAAGCCGTTCGAGGAGCCCGCCGACGGAGATACGGTGTACGAGCCCGAGTCCGCCTTCGGCCCCGACGGTGGGGAATCCTCGCCGTCGAGTTTCTCTGCCATCGACGATTACGACGGCTACACCGAATCGGACGGGCAGGTCCTCGACCCGGCTGGGGAGGTCATCACGGATCCCGCAGTCGCGGGCATCAGTCGGCACGTGACGGTCAGCTATGTCTACGTACCCGGGCAGGATGTGACCAAACCGCCGAGATTCTTCCGTGTCGTGGTGGAGGTCCGGTACAACGGACAGCCTGTCGTAACACTCACGCGGCTGGTGCATCGGATCCGGTAAGTCAAAGGAGAGGCCCATGCGCAGATACAGGAGGGGTTTAACGCTGGCGGAGCTCGTTTTGGCTATGGCCATCACCACAGTGATCGGCCTGGCCATTACCGGCGTGGCGGCCGCCATGTCCAACATCAACGAGCGAGCGGAGGCTTACTACGAGTACCTTCAGAGCGGCCGGGTCGCCGCAAGCAGGCTGGAGGAAGCCCTGCGCTCGGCCAGGTTGGTGACCGTCGCCGAGGGCAGCACGATTGTGGCCTGGACGAGCGACGGCGCCGACAAGGGCAACATCAACTTATCCGAGGTGACAATGGTCTACCTGGACACCGAGACCAGGCAACTCATGCAGCGGACCACGGTCTTCCCGGACTCGCTGGACCAGGTTACCAGAGAGGCCCTGGACACCTCGCTGCCCTTGTCGCCGCTGACCTCCCCCAGTGTGGTTGACGACGAGGCGCCGTATCCCCAGTACGACGTAACTCGCGTTCTGGTCCGCAACGTGCAAGACTTCCAGGTCTATCCCGACGTGCCCGCTCCGCTGACGCGGACCCTCAAGTTTCGTATGGTGGTCGGGTCATATGCTCAGACGGTAACGCAGTACGGCGCGGTCACGCTTCGCGCTTCAAAAGTGTCGAACGTGGCTGTCGCGGACGGCATATACATATTGAACTAGCCGGTAGACGCACCTGCCACGGTGCAGCCCGCGGAATCTTCAGCGAAGGCGGGCGAAGGCGGGCGAAGCCGGGAGAGAATATGACAAGAGGAAACAGACGACAACGCGGAATCGCGATGATCCTCGTCCTGACGATGGTCGTCGTGGCGTCGATCATGGGCATGAGCTACCTGTCGATCACGTCGGTGAAACTGGCGGGCTCGACCAATATGATCCGCGCCAGCCAGGCCATGTACCTGGCCGAGTCCGGCATTCATCACGCGATTTGGCTACTGCGGTCGGACTCGCCGGACCTCGCCTCGGCGACCCAGGCCAGCCCGTTGGGCCCGTTCCAGTTGGATTCCGACGGGGGGCAGTACACGTTGTACGTCGAGCCGACGGGCACGCCGCTGCAATACACGGTGGTCTCCAAAGGCACGGCGATGGGTATCACGCGGACCAGCCATGCCGTGGCGAGGATCTACAGCGAGTACAACGACAGGGTCATGGCGTTGGGGCCGGTTCACTACTGGCGGCTGGGGGAGCTTGGCGGAGACATCGCCGCAGACGCCACAGGAGATGAACAAGGCAAGTACGAGCGCCATCCCGAACTCGGCCAGCCGGGCGCCATCTGCGGCGATCTGGACCGGGCGGTCCATTTGGACGGGATTGACGATCATGTCAATCTGTACAATATGGACATGCCGGGAAACAGCATGACGATCCTGTGCTGGTTCAAGGCCGACGATTACAACATCAACGATCTTCGGTTCATATCTAAGGCCAAGGGTCTTACGGTCGATGACCACTATTGGATGCTCGGCACGGTCCTATCCGGCGGTGATCCGGTTCTGCGGATGCGTCTGAAGACTGGCGGGTCGACGGCGACGCTGAACGCCACGAGCGGCACGCTCGAGACGAGCACGTGGACGATGGTGGTCGCTACGTTCGACGGTACCTGGATGAAGTTGTACAAGAACTCGCGGTTGGTGGGCACTGGTCTGAAGTTCGGCTTCATCGATCAGGACGACACCGTGCGGACCTGGATCGGCGGCAACCCGAATGACGATAAGAGCCGGCCGTTCCATGGCGCCATCGACGAGATGGCCATGTTCAGCCGTGCCCTGACGGCGGCTGAGATCGAGCGGATATTCCGGGCTCGCATAGCTTTGGTGGAAATAGTGTCATGGGATAATTGAGATACCCGGGGGTCATTGGAGACCTAGAGATGGGCAAAACACGACGAAAAGTTGAGATTCGAGTGGACGTTTACACGCGTTGCTGCCTGACGGTGATCGCGGTGCTGTTGTCGGTCCTGATCGTGGCCCTGTGGGCCCAGCCGCCGTCGCTCAGCGGCCAGGCGATTGCCGCGCCCTCGATGGGCATTCCGGACTCCGGGCGTCCGCGGCACATCATGATCAAGGAACTTGAGAAGAACACTTCCAAGCTAGAGCAGTTGATCCGGCTCTTCGAGTCGGGCAAGGCGAAAGTCCAGGTGGTCCAAGATGACAAGTCGGCAGGCAAACTCGGCGCAAGGCCGGCGGGCAAGTAGTCGCATGAAGGCATTCACGCTGCTGGAGCTGATGGTGGTCGTGGTTATCATGGCCATTATGGGGGCGATGGTCGTGCCGATGATGGTTGGCGCCGGCGAGATGCAAGCCCTCAGTGCCGCTCGCATTATCGCAACAGACCTCCAGTATGCCCAGAACGTGGCCATCACCATGCAGACGCCGATAACGGTGCAGTTCGACGCATCTGCCGACAAGTACACCTTGTCTAACACAAGTGGCCCGCTGAAACATCCGATGACCAACAAGGACTATGTAGTGGACTTTGGGACAAGAGACGACTTCGAGCAAGTGGACCTTGCTGCGGCGAGCTTCGACGGCGGCGCAAGCCTGGTTTTTGACGAGTTGGGCTCGCCTGATGCGGGAGGGAGCGTGACGGTGCTGGCCGGTTCGCAGACGTATCGAATCGACGTGACCTCCGTCACCGGAACAGTGAGCGTTGTTACCCCGTGATGATGACGGGCGATTTAAGAGGAACAGGGCATGTTGGATTTCCTGGTTGGCAAGAAGCGTTGGCCGATCGCATTGGACATCGGGACTGACTGCGTCAAGATGCTCCAGATGCAGTCGGCGGGCGGCAATATGTCCGTCCGGGCCAGTGGGCACTGGCAGTTGCCCCACAGCGAGCCGCGCAGCGGCGACCCCTGGCGACAACTGGTGGTCCGGGCCGTCAAGGAGATGCTCCAGAAGGGCAACTTCGTGGGTAACCGCGTCATCACGGCCCTGTCCAGCAACGATCTGATGATCAAGAACGTCCGCCTGCCGATCATGTCGCCGGCCGAGACCGACGAAGCCATCCGGTGGGAAGCCAAGGACCGCTTCGGCTGCGATTTAGCACATGACCATCTGCACTTCCTGCACGCCGGGCAGACCCGCCAAGGCGCCGACAGTTGCCAGGAAGTTATCCTCCTGGCCGCGACGAGTGAACTCGTCGAGTCGCACGTGGCGATGCTCAAGGAGATGGGCCTGAGCCCCGAGCACATCGACGCCGAGCCACAGGCCATGTTCCGCTCGTTCGAGCGCCGGCTTCGCCGCCAGGCCGACGAGAACGAGATCACCGTGGTCGTCGACCTCGGGCACTCATCGACAAAGGTCGTCGTCGGACGCGGGCGCGACCTGGTCCTGGTCAAGAAGATCGACATAGGCGGCAAGGACCTCGCCGAGGCGGTCGCACAGCAGTTGAACCTCTCCGTTGAGGAGGCGTACGAGTTGCGGCTTCAGATCATCGGCGAGCACG
>JAUWQU010000600.1 GCA_030610965.1 Phycisphaerae bacterium | reverse complement strand
GGACCAAAGGGCACTAGAAAGAGCCTGAGATTAGACGAAGCGGAAGATGATTACCGCAGAGGCGCAGAGGCGCTGAGGTCATTACGGCAAGAAGAACCAAGAAGAAGAAACTACAACAAGAAGACACTGAGAGAAGAAACGGCCGGGGGATTGTCGCGGACGCGCGCACCGATGGCCCCTTCGGCAGACACGCTGTCTCATTGAACAATCCGCTTATCATTCGACTATCACTCGACGTAATCCGTTGACCAGCCGTGCCTCATGAAAGTTCATCAGCAGGCCTAGTCTCAAATTCGCTGCCTTCAGTGTGCTCATAATCTGAGCCACGTGCTGCGGCGCCAGTTCGCTGACAGCCTTCAATTCCACGACTACCTTGTCTTCCACCACCATGTCCGCCCGATGCTCGCCGACAACCACATCGTCGTACAGCACCGGATAAGTCACCTGCTTGGCCACCTTCAGCCCGGCCTTGGCCAACTCATGCGCCAACGCATTCTCATAAACCGATTCAACAAAGCCAGCCTTCAACTCCCGGTGAACCTTGATCGCGCCGCCAATGATCCGCTCAGTCAATTCCTTGTGCAGATATTCCTCGCCACCAACATCCCGCCCACGAATCTCCCTAAATCCGTCCGGCAGGCTATTCCTCATCTCAGTGTCTTTCTGTTGGCGTTTCTTCCACCTGTATATATCTCAGCGCCTCTGCGCCGCTGCGGTAATCATCTTCCGTTTCTTCTTCTCTCAGTGTCTTTCTGGTGCTGTTTCTTCCCGCTGTTTATATCTCTGCGCCTCTGCGGTAATCCTCTTTTGCTTCTTCTTCTCTCAGTGTCTTTCTGTTGGCGTTTCTTCCAGCCGTTTATATTTCAGCGCCTCAGTGCCTCTGTGGTAATCCTCTTTTATCTTTTCGCCCCGCTCTTGCGGGTGGCCGCCGCCCTGGCAGCCAGGAAGGCCAGCAACGCCGCGTCCAAATGGTCGGCCGTGGAGATCAGCTTGTAGTCGATCCTGCTGGCGACGCACTTGCGCTTTACCTCGCGGCAGAATCGCCCTACCGCTTCCAGGTAGCCCTCTCGCAGGGCCCGCGGTTCGATCATCACGTTGCCCATCTCCTCCAGGCCGCGGAACATCGTGTTGCCCTGGAACGAGAACTCCAACTCGTCGCGATCCATCACGTGAAGCACGATCACCTCGTGGTCGTAGTGGCGGAAGTGCTGAAGCCCGCGGACCAGGCCGTCGATGTCCACGAACAGGTCGCTTACCAGGCACACCAGCCCGCGGCGGGGGATCTTCTCGGCCACCGAGTGGCAGATGTGCTCCAGCGAGGTCTTGGCCTTCGGCTCGCTGGCGTCCATGGCGTGGACGAAGGGCTTGATCTGGTTTGGGTTCGCCGAAGTCGGCACGTACGTGCGAAGTTCCTCGTCGAACACCGCCAGCCCGACCGCGTCCTGCTGCTGGAGGAGCAGAAACGCCAGCGAGGCCGCGACGGCCGCGGCGTACTCGTACTTTGTCATCGCGTCCTTATGGTCGGACTTGTATCGCATCGACTCGCTGGCGTCGACCAGGAACGTGGCCTTGAGGTTGGTCTCTTCCTCGTACTGCTTGATGTAGTAGCGGTCCGTCCTGCCTAAGACTTTCCAGTCAATGTGCTTGATGTCGTCGCCGGGCGAGTACTCGCGATGGCTGGCGAACTCGACTGAGAACCCGTGGAACGGGCTGCGGTGCAGGCCCGAGATAAACCCCTCGACCACCAGCCTGGCCTGGAGGTCCAGACGGGTGATCTTGGAGAGGACCTTCGGGTCCAGATACTTCTTCAATTCCTCGACAGTGCTCTTGGCCATTATGTATGTCCGACTATACAGCCCCCAAGGGGGCGACATAAACTAGAGAACACCTCGACAACGCGAAACCTGTGGAGTGCGGCGACAAGCCCCAACGGGGCGCCCTCGCCGCTTTTGCCAGGCAGCGGAATAGACTTTCCGAACGTGACGAAACGCACCAGACGCGGACGGTCTTCGCCGAGGCTCCGAGCCAACGAGGCACATGGGCCCGGCGGAGAAAAGCGGCGTGTGCGCCCCTGCGGGGCTTGACGCCGCACTCCAAAGGCTGTCGCGTTTTCGCGGCGTCCCGCCGGACATCTGACCGATCCCGTCGGCCGGGACGAAGCCCCTGGCCCCGCTGGCTCGCTCGGCTTTGTCGAGGCCTCCGGCATCGCCTTGAACATCTCTCTGATCTTCGCGTTGGGGTGCGCCTCGGCCTCGGCCCGCAGGTCCGCGACGATTCGCCCGGCCCCGCCGGGCACCTCATCGCCGGCCGACAGGATTGCCCGCACGTCGGTGGCGAGCGGTTCGGTGTCTGGGCCGATGAGAATCAGCGGCGAAACCTGAGCAATTTCCTTGTCGCTCAGGAACTTGCCGGTTGCGACTTCATAGGCGAAGTGGCAATCGTTGTCATCTCGCAATCCAACAAGCCACCCACCGGGGCTCAAAAGCAGCCTGCCTTTCCAACCATCGCAACTTGCCGGGCGAACAACCGCCGTCCAAAATGCACAGTCGGCATGTACCTCCCCAAGCATGTCGTATGTGACGCCCAAGGCATCGCGGCCGCTCTCGCGGCCCAACACCATCCAATCTTCTGTGAACATATTCTGATCTACGTAGGCGTATTGATTGCCGTCGGCGCCGGGGCACTGGTCCACGACAGCCCACGACATAGATAAACCCGACGCTCCCAGGACCAATATCCACCCGCCTCCCAACAGTACAGCGGCTGCGATGGATACCACCGCCCTCCCAGGTAGCTTGCGAAAGATCGCCACAATCGCCAACAGCACCATCGTGACCAGCCCACCCACCATCAAGTATGCCAGGGCTTGGGTGACCCAGGGGCTCATGATGGTTATGACGTGCGGCTTGTCGTCGTATCCGAGCGTAATGAAGCCGCCATGGCACCGGTTGTACGCAACCAGGGCGCCGATGGTGAGCAGCGCGCAGAACACCATCATCAATGCCAGCCATAGCCCCATCCGACTCTTGGTCGGAGTTGCTGCCTGCGGCTCTGCGTCTGATTGACCTTGCTGCTCTACCACGTATCCGGTTACTCCAACGCTTGCGTTGCTACGGTTGCGTACCTACTTCGCCACGGCGCCGCTGGTGGCGGGGTTGGTGGCTATGGCGCTGGCCTTTGCGGGGACGATCTCCAGGAGCTTCTCGACCAGCTTGTCTACCGTGTAGCCTTCGGCGTCGGCGTTGAAGTTGGTTATTACCCGGTGCCGCAGCACGGGCCTGGCGACGGCCTGGATGTCCTCGGTGGCCACGTGATACCTCCCGTGGAGGATCGCCCGGACCTTGCCGCCGAGGATGAGGTACTGGCAGGCTCGCGGCCCGGCGCCCCAACTGACGTAGTTGCGGATGATCTCGGGCACCTGGTCCTCGTGGACTCGCGTCGCCCGCACCAGCCGCATGGCGTAC
>JAUWQU010000213.1 GCA_030610965.1 Phycisphaerae bacterium | reverse complement strand
GGTGCTCGGTAACCTTGGCGTGTCCGACCGGGCAATGCACTTGTTCGCGCTGGCGATCGACGACGGGCGGCCCAGGTGGGCCCACACGCCGACCAGGGGACTCGGGCACGACGCGCTGGCCGTCTACGACGAACGGGTATACCTGATCGACAGGGCCGACGTTGCCGAGGCCGTCCGCGCGGGCCGACGCGGCCAGACGCCCGTGGATGAATCCGTGATTGACGTGCTGGACGTACACACGGGAAAGACGGTCGCCCAGATCGGCCGGGGCTGCGGGCACGTGGGCCTGCGGATCGGCAAGGGCGTGCTGCTGGCGACCGACCTGGCGGGCATGACAGCCTATGACGCGCGGACCGGCAAGTCGCTCTGGTCGGTCTCGACCAAGCAGGCGATGCACCATTGCAGCGCCTACCTGCGAGCCCCGGTCATCGCCGGCGACTGGGTCTATGACGAGCCATCCGCCTACAGCCTTCGCACCGGCAAAATGAAGAACCTGCCGGGCCGGGGCCAGCCGTGGCGCTGGGGCGGCTTCCGCGGGTGCGGGACCGTCTCGGGGGCCGAGAACATGCTCTTCTACCGCAGCGCAACCGGCAACCCCGGCCTGCTCGACGTCGCCGGCGCCGACGGCAATCGCAACTTCCAGGGCCTGCGCCCGGGATGCTTCATCAGCATTATCGCCGCCGGCGGCCTGGTGCTGATGCCCGAGGCCTCCAGCGGCTGCGGCTGCCCGTTCAACTTCCAGACCACCATGGCCCTGATGCCCGCGGCCCCCAAGGCCCCCTGCGGCGAGCGGGCTTGAAGGTGAGGCCATGTTCAAGAACGCATCCCGTCTCGTTTGCTGTATGCGCGTCTGCGTGCTTGTCCCCGAGCCGACGAGCTGCCTGCTGCTGGGCGGCGCGGCCGGGCTTGGCACGCTTCGCCGAAGACGACGATAGAGGCGGGCGCCCACACTGTTGACACGGTGTGCGAAGCGGTTATACGCTAACTGCCATGACCACACGCGGAATCAGGAGACCCATCGCGGCCGGCCTCGTGCTCGGCGTCCTGCTCAGCGCAGCCCCGGCCGGCGCGGCGGATGCGGTCGAACCCAACAGCAAGGCCAGCCTCCGCGCCGCCATAGAGGACCTCCGCAGCACCTTCGGCGGCCGTTACCCAAAGGGCAAGGAGTTCCTCAAACGCCTGGACGACCTTCCCGCCGGCGACGCGCCCGCATTTCTCGCGCTGCAGAAGGACGCGCTCGTCGCCAATCCGCTGGTCAGCGGCCGGTGCATCCTCTTCGTGACCCGCAGCCAGTACCGCTCCCACTACCACGCCATCGACACGCTCTTCCACGCGGGCGAGCTGAACTGGGACCGCAAGAAGCCGCACGCCGACCTCTTCGGCCCCGGCGGCGCGATGAAGACGATCGACCTGCGCACCGGCAGGGTCACCACTCTCATCGAGGCCCCTGAAGGCATCGTCCGCGACCCGGACGTCCATTACGATGGCCGAAGAATCACCTTCGCGATGAGGAAGGCACGCGATACGAACTATCACATCCATGAGATCGGCACCGATGGCACGGGCCTGACCCAACTGACCTCCTTGAGCAGCGCCACGGACTTCGATCCGATCTACCTGCCGGACGACACGATCGTTTTCTCATCCACCCGAGAGCCGAAGTACAACATGTGCTCGCGCGATCACGCGGCCAACCTGTACCGGATGGACGCCGACGGGGCGAACATCCATCGCATCACGCGAAACACGCTGTTCGACAACCACCCCGAGGTCATGCCCGACGGGCGCATACTCTATGCCCGCTGGGAATACGTGGACCGCAACTTCGGCGACGCGCACGGACTATGGGTGGTCAACCCAGACGGCACCGGCCAGGCGATTTACTGGGGCAACAACACCGCCGTCCCGGCCGCCATATTCAATCAGCACGTGATCCCCGGCACGGAGAAAGTACTGGCGATTCTGGGCCAGCATCACGACCGGCTCTGGGGCGCCCTGGCTATCGTGGATAAGAGCCGTGGCATCGAGGGCCGCCAGCCCGTCCTTCGCACCTGGCCGGCCGAGGCCGCCGGCATCATCCGCGCGGGCGGCCCCTTCGACTGCGATGCGTTTCGGCGGTTCAACCCCAAGTACGAAGACCCCTGGCCGCTGAGCGAGAAACACTTCCTCTGTTCGCGGATGACCGGCAAGGGCCAGCAGATGGGCATATACCTCGTCGACACGTTCGGCAACGAGGTGCTGCTGCACTCCGAGGCCCCCGGATGCTACGACCCGATGCCGCTCGGGCCTCGCAAGCGCCCGCCCGTCATCGCCGAACGGCGAAGCTTCGACGGCGCGCCCGGATATATCATGCTCCAGGACGGATACGAGCGCACCCATATGAAAGGCGGGCGGCGCGGATCGATAAAGTACATCCGAGGCGTCGAGTCCCCGCCGAAGAAGAACTGGTCCGGTGGTTCCTGGGGCGGGCAGGGCTATGCGGCCCCGGGCATGAACTGGCACGACTTCACCGCCAAGCGCATATTCGGCGACGCGCCCGGCGAGGCCGACGGCTCGGCCTACATCGAGGTCCCTTCCGACACGTTCATCTTCTTCCAGGCCCTGGACGCCAACAAGATGATGGTGCAGTCCATGCGGTCCGGCACGGTAGTCCAGCCGGGCGAAACGCAGAGCTGCGCCGGCTGTCACGAGGACAGGCTTAGCCCCCCGCCATACTCGCACCAGACCGCGATTGCCGCGCGGCGGCCCGCGTCGAAGCTCGACGGATGGTTCGGCCGGCCGCGGCACTTCAGCTATGTGAAGGAAGTCCAACCCATCTTCGACACCCACTGCGTCAAGTGCCACGACTTCGGCCAGGAAGCCGGCAAGAAGCTCATACTCGCAGGCGACCGCACCCCGTACTTCAACGCCTCATATATCGACCTGTGGATATGGAGCCGCAAGCTCATCACCTGCGTCGGCGGCGGCCCGGCCGAGATCCAGCAGGCATACTCATGGGGCTCTCACCCCAGCAAGCTCTCGAAAGTCCTTCGCGCGGGCATGGCCCAGCACAAGGACGTCAAGCTATCCGCGGAGGACATGCATCGCATCAACACGTGGCTGGACCTCAACGCCCCGTATTACCCGTTCTACGAGTGCGCCTACCCCGACAGCCCGAGCGGACGGTCTCCGCTGGACGCCGGGCAACTCAAGCGACTGGGCGAGCTTACGAAGCTGAGCTTCCTCGGCGGGCTCAAGAGCCACGGGCGCCGCGAGCGGGCACAGATATCCTTCGAGCGGCCCGGCCGGAGCCCGTGCCTGGCACGAATCGCCGACAAGAACGGCCCCGAATACAAGGAAGCCCTTGCCATCATCACCGCCGGCGCCAAGACGCTAAAGAGCAAGCCGCGATGCGACATGGCGGGCTTCGTTCCGTGCGACAAGGACATCGAACGCCTGCGGCTGTTCGAGCAGCGCGATCATTTCGAAAGCCAGTTCCGCGACGCAATCAGGAAAGGGACGAAGCTCTACGACAAGGACCTCGCCGCGCCATGAAGCAATCGCCCGCAACCTCATTGCGGATTGCGGATTGCCGTCATCGGTGCCCGCGGAACCCAGGCCAAGGCAAACATCATCGAGATTTGCCCCGCGAAAACAATTTCACCTCCGGCGGCATGGGCGTATCGCCAAAGAACAACCCGCACGGCGTCCGAATCGTCGCCGTCTACCCGGACCGCATCGAACAGAAGTTCCATAGCTACGAAACCCTCCCGAAGAAGGTGACGCTGAAGGACAAATAGGCTCCAAACAATGAACTCCCTGGTCCTGAAGCCCAGAGATAGCAATCCCTGGGAGAGATGTGCGGGTAATTGTGTTCTTGTTTGGGATTTGGCGCTTGATGCCTGGTCCTTGCCTGGCATTTGGTGCTTGAGCTTTGAAGCTTCGCCGGCGCGGCGAGCTTCCGCCGCCAGCCAACCGCACCCGATCTTGTCGCCCTCGACGCCGCCCGCTTGCCCCCCACCCGAAGCTCGGATACAATGCCCTTATTGTGTGTGAGTTACCAAAGGGCGGTTTGAGCCCGAGGGCCGGTGCCGGGCCTCTGTGAAAATGACGCAGTTCGTGAGAATCATCAAATGACAAAGCCGCAATCCATAGCCGACCAGGTGTGTTTCGACAAGGCCATCAAGCCCATCGATCCGGACTCCGTCCACAAGGTCACCCTCGCCGGCGGGGCCGTTATGCCCGTCGCCGCCTTCGGGACGTTTCACTCCGACTGGGCACAGGACTACATGCTCGACGCCACGGTCGAGGCCATCCGCCTCGGCTGGCGACACATCGACACCGCCCGCGCCTACGAGAACGAAGCCGTCGTCGGCGAGGCCATCCGCCAGGCCGTCAAGGCCGGATACATCTCCTCCCCCGACGAGCTGTTCATTACCGGCAAGCTCTGGAACGGCCACATGAGCCCCAAGGACGTGACGCCGGCGCTCGACGCCACGCTGGCCGCGCTCGGCGTCGATAAACTCGACATATACCTCAACCACTGGCCCTGGCCAAACGTCCACACGCCCGGCTGCGCCGCCGACCACCGCAACCCGGATGCCGTCCCCTACATGCACGAAGCCTTCATGGAGACCTGGGGCGAGATCGTCAAGCTCAAGCAGGCCGGCAAGATCGTCAATGTCGGCACCTCCAACCACACCGCCGCGACCATGAAGCTGCTCCTGCGGGACACCGACGACGCTTCCCGGCCGGTCCTCAACCAGATGGAGATGCACCCGCTGCTGCAGCAGACCGAGCTGCGACGGTTCTTCGAGTCCAGCGGCGTCGTCTGCACCGGATACATGTCGCTCGGCTCGCCCAACCGCCCGGGGCGGGACACGTTCAAGGAACACCGGGCGGACATGATGGCCCCCGTCATCCAGGCAACCGCCAAGGAGCTGCGAGTCTCGCCGGCCCGCGTGTGCCTCAACTGGGCGTACCAGCGCGAGAACAAGACCGGCGGCTTCGTCGCCATGGCCACGCGCAGCGACTGGATCCTGGAGAACCTCAAAGTCGCCACCGGAGATCTCCTGACGGACGAGCAGATGCTGAGAATCTCCGGCGACGGCACGGCCGAGCATCCGGGCATCGACGCCAACAACCGCCTGATCTGGGGCCAGGTCTTCCTCTGGCCCGAGGCCGACCTCGACTGGCGGGTCCTATGGGACGACAGCCAGGTCTTCGAAACCCGGGCCAACTACGCGAAGTTCAAGGCCTCCTGGCAAGCCCACCAGAAGGTCCGGCAGGAGACGACGTTCCAGCCCGAGTGACCGGCGCGTTCTTTCGGCGATGCTCCAGCCACTTGGGCGGCACATGTCAGCCCAAGGTGAAACCGTGGGAATCGTTGCCCTTGAAAGGTCAGAACCCGCCTCAAGCCGGGTGCCACATTCCCCAGTGCCGCCCGGCCCTCAACAAAAAAACCGCCCCACCCCTGCCGCGTCCTTAATAACAAAGTCATCCCCCCAGGCAAACAGCTTCTGCTTCATCACGTAACGCATGGCGGCCTCCCTTCAAAACCTCACTGCACCGTTAATGTTTGCTTTCATTAAGCGCAAGATTCTCTCTGACAGACCTTGGGTCCCTACGAGAGGCCGCCGCGATTGGTCGGTCATTTCTTGGGCGAGCAAACGCTCTGGAGCCACTTTCTCGCGGGACTGTGGGCCTTCCATGCGACGTGGAGTATTTGGGCGCATGCGATAGCTTCAGTTTCTTCACCGGGGCAGTAGCCTCCCTGCCGCACGTTAGGACGCCGCTTGCGTGGGAAGAAGTACCGTTCCACGTGCGGGTTCTCCTTCCGGGCGTCGCGCAAGGCATGGGAAGCTTCCGTTTCCCCTTCTCTGCCGAAAAGCAGCAAGACTCTTCCCCAAAGGAAGAACGCCGAGCATTCGTCAGGGTAGCGATCAAGAAGCTGCTGGGCATCATAGTATCGCTTCTTCGCCAAATAGCAGCCGAGCAGTCCGTAGCGAATGCCCTGATTGTCATTGGGGTTCAGATCGAGCATTTCCTCGTGAACGGCGATCGCCTCGTCGAGGTGATATTCATTGCTGGCCTTGACTTCCGCCAGTGCTCCCATGGCACGCATAAAGGGCCGCGTTTCGATCAGTCCCCAGAAGTGGCCTTTGTTTTCTCGAAAGAACTCTTCGCCAAGTTCGCGTCGGCCGGCCTCGATCGCCATCTTCACTCCGATGACGAAATCGCGCTCCCATCGGCTTTCGATGTCGGCCAACATGTGCAAGGCGTCGACGCAGTCGGGATGGAGTTCCAACGCCTGGTGGCAGAGCGGAGCGGCCCGATCTTCGTCGCCGCCCATATACTCCATCGCCTGCCAAACGAGTTCCTGTGCCCGCTGACGCGGTGTCTGTTTGCGTGCCATGGATACGGAGCCTCCTTCCAGCATTGGCGACCAAGCCAGTCTGCTTCATGGGCCCCGCTGTGTCAACGCTGATCCCATCGCTGATCCCATCGCCTGCGTCAGGCTCAGGCAACAGCGATGTTGGGATGTCGCCGGACTTGAGCCATTTCTCCCGACCCATGGGCTCGGCTGGGTTACACTGGCTGGGTGGCGGGCTGCCCTTCATTCGCCTTCTGAATCCGCTTCAGCGCCGCGGCGGCTTGCTCGGTTACGGGCGAGCCGGGGAGGCCTTGGGCGAAGCGTTCGAGGAGTGCCTTGGCCTTGGC
>JAUWQU010000521.1 GCA_030610965.1 Phycisphaerae bacterium | reverse complement strand
CTTCTATGGGTTGTACTCCTCGAACCTCCTCGCGCAGGCGGACACCTTCGAGGCTCCGGTACTCGCCTTCATGGAGCGGGGCCTGGCGTACGCGAAGGATCTGTTGAAAATCCGTGGCGTGTACTACCCCGTGGGCATCGGTCCCAAGGGCATCCAGACCTGCGCCCCCAGAACCTTCCACGGCCAGAAGACCAATGCGGCTTACTGCCTGGTGAATATCGCCATGCGCTGGTATCACACGTATGACAAGGAATACGCGAAGCGGCTCTATCCTTTTGTGCTCGAAGTCGCGAATTTCTGGGAGGACTATTTGAAGTTCGAAGACGGCCGCTACGTGATTTACGACGATTCCGTTCATGAGGGGTCGGGTCCGAATTTCAACTCCATCGTGTCGCTGGGTCTGGTGCACAACACGTTCGAGCTGGCCGTGGATATGAGCACGTCGCTCGGCGTCGATGCGGACCGGCAGGAAAAATGGCAGCACATCCTGAAGCGCCTGAGCGCGTTCGCCACTCAGGATAAGGACGGTGCGACCGTTTTCCGCTACGCCGAGAAGGGCATGGCCTGGTGCGACAGCAATTCGCTGGGCATCCAGCACATCTATCCGGCGGGGGCGATCGGCCTCGACAGCGATCCCAAAATGCTCGATATCTCCCGCAACATGATCCGCCTGATGAACCGGTGGATCGACAACAACGGCATGAACAGTTTTTTCCCGGCGGCGGTCCGGGTGGGATACGATCCGGAGACCATCCTCCAGAAACTGCGCGAGATGATCGAGAAAGTGGGTGGGGTTAACGGCTTCACGCGCGGCAATCCCCACGGCGTCGAGAACTGCAGCATCGTGCCCAACACCATCAACAAGATGTTGTGCATGGGGCACGGGCACGTCCTGCGCGTGTTTCCTGTCTGGCCGAAGAACAAAGACGCACGTTTCCTGAATATCCGCACGTGGGATGCGTTTCTGGTCTCCAGCACGCTGAAGAGCGGCGTGGTCCAATACGTGAAGATTCACAGCGAGCGCGGGCGAAACTGCACGATGGTCAATCCGTGGCCGGGGAAGTCGGTGGCCGTCTATCGCTCCGGCAAGAGGGTAGCGACCCTGAAAGGGGAACGGATCTTCATGAAGACCGAAGCGGGCGTAACGGTTGTGCTGGGCCCGGAAGGCATGGGATGTCCCATCGCCGAATGAATCACCGTTTAGGAGATACAGTCATGCGTGTACGATCTTCTGCCCGGGCGATTGCCTGGTGCGCGGCAGTGCTATGGGTTGCCTCGGTAGCGGGCCTTGCCTCGGCGGCCGAGGGCCGCCAGACGCTCTCGCTGGACCAAGGCTGGCGATTCCATCTGGGCGACGTGACGGAGGGCGAGAAGCCTGAGATGGTCGACGCCGATTGGCGTATGCTGGACGTGCCCCACGATTTCAGCATCGAAGGCCCGCCCGGCGCCGATCCCGCGACCATGGAAGGACCGTTCGATCGGAAAAGCCCGGGCGGCTCGGGCTCGGGCTATCTCAACGGCGGCATCGCCTGGTATCGCAAGACCTTTACGCTTCCCGAAGACGCCAAGGGAAAGCGGGTTTTCGTGCGGTTCGACGGCGTTTACATGGACAGCGACGTCTGGCTCAATGGCGTGCACCTGGGCAAGCACCCCTACGGCTACACCGGTTTCCAATACGATCTGACGCCGCACCTCAAGCCTGGCGCCAATCTGCTTGCGGTCCGGGTCAACGTGCAGCAACGGTGTTCCCGTTGGTATTCGGGGGCCGGCATCTACCGCCACGTCTGGCTGACGATCACCGATCCGGTGCATGTGGCACTGTGGGGAACCTACGTAACGACGCCGGAAGTCCTGGACGCCGCGGCCCAGGTCCGCGTTCGCACGCGGGTCGAGAACGAGGGCGCGGAGGGGGTCAAGGCGACGTTGACCACAGCGATCGTCGACGCCGGCGGGAAGAAGATTGCCGAGCACCAGGCGGCGGAGCAGATCGCCGCAGGTGGCAGCCATGAGTTTGACCAAGCGCTCAAGGTTGCGACCCCCCGTCGCTGGTCGATCGAGAATCCGTACCTGTATCGGGCGGTTTCCGAGGTCCGCGTCGGCGACCGTCTGGTCGATCGCTACGAAACGTCCTTCGGCATCCGCACTATCGAGTTCACGGCCGAAAAGGGCTTTCTGCTCAACGGCAAGCGCGTCCAACTGAAAGGCGTGTGCAACCATCACGACCTGGGCTGCCTGGGAGCGGCCGTGCATCGCCGCGGGATCGAGCGGCAACTGGAGATCCTTAAGGCGATGGGCTGCAACGCGATCCGCACCAGCCACAACCCGCCGGCGCCCGAACTGTTGGAACTTTGCGACCGGATGGGCATGGTCGTCATGGACGAGGCTTTCGACGAATGGATCATTCCCAAAAGCGGTATGCAGTATGGCTACGGGCGGTTTTTTAACGAATGGAGCGAGCGGGACCTGGTCAGCATGATCCGTCGCGATCGCAACCACCCGAGCGTCATCCTGTGGAGCATCGGCAATGAAATCAAAGAACAGGCCGCGCCGCACGGCGGCACTATGGCGAAGCGGCTGGCGGACATCTGCCACCGCGAGGATCCGACGCGGCTGGTGACGTCCGGCTGCAATAAGGTCGGGCCCGCGCTGCAAAACGGGTTCATCAAGGCGTTGGATGTCCTTAGCCTCAACTACTTCGTCGGCAATTACAACTCGCAACGGGGCCAGTTGCTGGTCGCCGCCGAAACCTCCTCGGCGCTCAGCACGCGCGGCGAATACGGCTTGACGCTCAAGCCTGACGGCCAGGTGGCAATCAATACGCGAGCCAACAACCAGTGCGTCTCCTACGACATGGACCGGCCGCACTGGGGCTGCACCGCCGAGGACAGCCTCCTGGCGATCAAGAACGCGCCCTGGGTCGCGGGCGAATTCGTGTGGACCGGCTTCGACTACATCGGCGAGCCGACGCCCTATGGCTGGCCTTCGCGCAGTTCCTACTTCGGGATCATCGATCTGGCCGGCTTCCCCAAGGACCGCTACTACCTCTACCAGAGCCAGTGGACCGACAAGCCGGTGATCCACCTGCTGCCGCACTGGAACTGGAAGGGGTTTGAAGGCAAAGAGATTCCCGTGTGGTGCTTCACGAACGCGGAATCGGTGGAACTGTTTCTCAACGGCAAATCGCTGGGCAGCAAGGATTTCAGAGACACCAAGAGCCTGCACCTGGAATGGAAGGTGCCCTACGAGCCAGGGGTGTTGAAGGCCGGCGGCAAAAAGGGCGGGCAGACGATCGTCAACGAAGTACGCACGGCGGGCGAGCCCGCAAGGCTTATCGTCCGTCCCGACCGCAAGCAGATTGCGGCCGACGGCGAGGATCTCTCGTTTGTCGAGGTTCGCATCGTCGACAAGGACGGCAACCTCTGCCCGAACGCCGACAACCAGATCACCTTCGGCCTCGAGGGTCCTGGCACAATTGCCGGTGTGGACAACGGCGACCCGACCAACCACGAGCCGTTCAAGGCCACGAAGCACAAGGCGTTTCACGGCCTGTGCCTGGTGGTGATCCAAGCGGCCCGCACACCCGGCGAGATCCGTCTGAGCGCAACGGCACAGGGCCTCCAGTCGGAACCGGTGGCGATCATCACCGTCAGCCCCGCCGCCGAGCAATAGGGGCCGCCGCGAAAAGGGCGAAAAGCGGGAACGAGAACTTCGAACTCCCGGGTTCGGGGTTCAACCTCAACAAGTTGAAGGCATAACAAATGAAATTAAGCCGACGGGCGTTTTTCGGAACGGCCACAGCAGGGTTTGCAAGCCTCCTGCGTCCCTCTTTTGCCGGGTTGCTCGCCGCGGAACCCGACAAAATCCTGGGCGACCTGTTCGATTCGCCCGATCCCGCTGTGATTCAGCTTGCGGAGAAAGTCTTCCGAAAATGTATTCTTGGAAAGATATTTCCGGCGGAAG
>JAUWQU010000149.1 GCA_030610965.1 Phycisphaerae bacterium | reverse complement strand
CCCGACGGGACGACCTCGCCGCGTTGGATTTCCCCGTCAACCCTGAGATGCCTGTGCGCCATCGAACGCGGCGAGGGCGGCCCGACTCCGGCGGGCCTGGTCGCCGCACTCCAAGGGTTGGCGCACTATCGTTACTTGTCTTGTGCTCACCGGCTGCGTAGCATGGGATTCACATTCGAAAGGGGCTGAACATGCCAATGACCGAAAATGAGTTGACCGACTTGGACAAACTGCTCCTCCGCCGGGAGAAAATCGCCAAGGCCTGGACCTTCGCCAGATGGATGAACGTTGTCTTGGGGCTCTTGGTTCTTGGGTGCGGGGTATGGCTTCTAATGAAAGCACCGGATGCGTGGCGTGCCGAGGTGACGAGAGATGTCAGCACGCCTGTAGATGCTTTCGACCTCATGTCGACAAGAAATTCAACCATTTACTGCTGCCTGCTCTGGGTGGTTGGGATCTTCCACGGGACTCTTGGGGGCATTTTGGTGGCCAGTTCCCTTTGCCACTGGCGCAAGGGGCATCATGATCTTCTGTTGGTCAAGATGGCGCGGGCCTGGGTGGAATCGCAACAAGCCGTTCCGCCTTCCGCGCCGTAAGCTGCTGCCAAAGACGTCAAGCCGGACAAGCTCGCCCTGCCGAACTGATGCGACCGATAGAACCCGGAGTCGCGTCTCCGCCTACTCTCTGACTACTAACTGCTACTCCCTTCTTTTGCTCCCCGTGGGTTTTGGGGGCCGCGCCGTCGGGTTATCGCGGTAAGATAATGCATGAAGTGCCTGGCGGATGCCCCTCGGCCGCAACGGTCGCGGGGCGCGTTTGTCTGCTGCGGATGTCTTTTGATGTCTCTTGCGTTCTTCTGACGTGCGACATGGCTGAATACAAACCGACAATCGGCGTTACCATGGGCGACCCGTGCGGCATCGGGCCGGAGATCATCGTCAAGATGCTCTCGACCGAGGGCATGCGGGATCGGGCGCAGTTCGTAGTCTTCGGCCTGGCCGAGCTGCTGAGCTACACTGCCGACATGCTGGAAATCGACCTGCCGTTCTATCGCGATCACCACGAGGACATCCGCAAGTACGAGCGGGACCTGGTGCTGCTGGACTACGACGAGATCTCCCTGCCCGCCCGGATGAAGCGTGGCCCGGCCAAGATTGGCGGGCGGGCGTCCATGGCCTTCTGCCAGGACGCCATCGAGGCCGCCCGGGCCGGCCTGATCGACGCGATCGTAACCGCGCCGATCTCCAAGGCCGCGTGGGCCCTGGCAGGGCACAACAAGTACGCCGGCCATACCGAGCTGCTCAAGGACAAGTGCCGCGCCCGTTACGTCGCCATGATGTTCGTGGCCCCGCAACTCAAGGTCGTCCTGGCCACGATCCACACGCCGATCATCGCCATCCGCGACCAGTTCACCATCGGCTGCGTCTTCAATCCCATAGACCTCGCCGACCGCGCCCTGCGGGACTGGTTCGGCTTGGAGAAGCCCCGCCTAGCCGTCGCGGGCCTTAACCCGCACGCCGGCGAGGATGGCAAGTTCGGCGACGAGGAAATCCGCATCATCTCCCCTGCAATCCTCATGGCCAAAGAGGCCGGGATATGCGTGGATGGGCCTTTCCCCGGCGACACCATCTTCCTCAAGGCGCTCGAAGGCAAGTACGACTGCGTCGTGGCCATGTACCACGACCAGGGCCTGATCCCGATAAAGCTGCTGGCCTGGCGAGACGCGGTGAACGTAACGCTCGGCCTGCCGATAATCCGCACCAGCCCGGACCACGGCACGGCCTTCGACATAGCCGGCAAAAACAAGGCCGACCCATCCAGCATGATCGCCGCGACAAACCTCGCCATCGACCTGGCCATAAAGAAGCACGCCTGACGGCGACGCCGAAAGGCAGAATTCTGGTTCTTGACAATGCCGCCACACTGCCTACCATCAAGAGCAATGGGAATACCTGAACCATGATACGGCGAATAGAAATCCACGACTTCAAGAGCCTTGTCGACGTCGAGGTCGATCTGGGTGCGTTCACGGTATTGATAGGCCGCAACGGGGCTGGCAAGTCCGCATTTCTGCAAGCGCTCTCCGTCTTGAGTTGGCTGGTTCGGTACAAGTCTATCAATGAAACCTTTGATCGAGAGGAAATCTCATTCAAGGACCTGGTGTCGTTGAAGGCGCATACCAGGAAGATATTCTGGGAGTGTGACGTGGAGGTTTGCACTGAGGGTATTCCTCCCACAATAATGGTGTATAAGGCCGCAATCGGCAAGAGGCACCATGTTCACGTTGATGTGGAATTGGCCTACCCGTTGAATGCCAAGAGTATGCAACAGGCGATCAAGTCCGCGCAGCCTAATCTTGGCCGCAATTCACGGCGTTTTGCCTGGGCCGATGAGGGGACCGAGAGCCTGGAATACAAAGGCGCGGTCATAGCACACAGCATTCTCCAAGAGGTGGGAGAACAAACGCTATTCCACGAAGCCAGGTTCCCCGTCCTTGGTGCCCTGGCTACAGAGCTGGCTGGCTTCAGGCACTTCCAGATTTGGGGACCTGAGTCGTTGCGGGATGAGAGTTCCGGCCGAGAGACCACGTTGTCGGAGAAGGGACAGAATCTTCCCTCGGTAATTGCGGACCTAAAGGCTCACAGATTGGAACTGGATTCGTATGATCGGCTTCTCGCTGAAATGCGAATCGCGAATCCGTTGTTGGATGAAATCGAAGTGAGGCATTTTCCCGCAGGGAAGGTTGGTCTGGCTTTCCTGGAGCGTCCTGATGCCGGCAGCAAGCGCAGGCTGAAGTACTCGCCGAGCCAGGTCAGTGATGGATTCCTTCGGCTGCTGGCTCTCACAGCGCTGAGATACCAGCGCGGGAAGGTGTCCATTTTGGGCTACGAGGAACCGGAGAACGGGCTTCATCCGCAGCTCTTGGAGCAGAGCGTTAGCCAGCTTCGGAAGATTGCGGAGGCGGGCACTCAGGTCATCGTAACCACGCATTCGCCGTACCTCCTGGATTACGTGATGGACACGCCAGAGGGCGGACTCAAAGCTGACCTGAAGGTCGTGATCCGAGGGAAGGACGGTGCAACGCAAATCCTGCCGGTCAGCGAGGAAAAGCTTGCCGAGGCTCGCGCCCAGGGGATTCGGGCGGGCGAGTTGTGGTCCCTGCTTGTCGATGAGCGCGAGTTGGTTGATGAAACAAAAAGCTAACGGCATAGGGAACCCGTCGGCCAAACCTCGCCTATTCCTGGTCGGCGAAGGAGAATCCGAGATTGGCCATCGGCCGCCGCAGGGGATGCACAGATATCAAGAGGGGGCATTGGCTCAATTCCTCGCACGGGTGCTGGTAGGAGCATCATGGGGCTATCGGGACAAGTTCCCTTTTGGCGTAGTTGATGCGGTCAAATGGGTTGATATCCGCGTTCATCGGCCAGCGGAAGGCAAACGCACAACTTACGCCGCAATCAAGCGTGGGCAGCAGTTCGATCAGAGGACCCGGTCCGCACTGTTTGCGACTGAGGTGAAGAAGGCTGATTGCCTCGTCATTCTCATTGACCAGGAGAAAACCACTCTCCCTGACGCACGCAAACGGCTGCTGGCTGCCCGCAAGGCCTACCTGGCAGCAAGAACGAACGCTACTCACCAGGCCTCCGATCCCGCCCCTGGACTGGTGGTGGGAGTTCCGTGTCGATGTCTGGAAACCTGGTTGCTCGTCGATTCGAACGCGCGACAGACGGTTCTTGGGAGCAGCAAACCGAAACTCTTTTCAACCGATCCTGAGGAAAGGCCATCGCCACAAGAACTCAAGCGTCAGTTTCGCGATTCTTGTCATGCGGCTCATCTCAAGGAATATGAGGCGCGCCGGATGCTGGCGGCGGCCGCGAAGCCGGAGACACTCAAGAAACGCTGCCCAAGGTCGTATGCCCCTTTCCTTGAGGACATCAAGAGGGAGTTGGTGCCTCTCGCGAAGGGCTGACGCAGCCCCATGGGCCACCTCGACGGCGCCATGCCGAAAGGAGATAACTTCGATGATGCTTTTGACTCGGCGGGAGTTCATGTTGGCGTTGGGGACGGGTGCGGCGGGGGCGGCTTTGTTTGGCGCGGGCGCGCTGGCGGCGCGGGCGGCGGAGGCTTCGGCTGGCGCGGGCGCCGGCGGCGCGAAGCGGCCTAACGTGTTGTTTATCGCCGTGGATGACCTTCGGCCGCAGCTTGGGTGCTATGGGCACAAGGAGATCATCTCGCCGAATATCGACCGCCTCGCGGCGGGGGGGATGCGGTTCGACCGAGCATACTGCCAGCAGGCCATCTGCGCCGCGTCTCGGTGCAGCCTGCTCAGCGGGTGCAGGCCGGACACGACGAAGATTTATGACCTATCTCATCCGCTTCGGCAGATGATGCCCGACCTCGTCTCGCTGCCGCAGTTGTTCAAGAATCACGGCTACACGACGATTTCGCTGGGCAAGATATACCATCACCGCACCGACGACCTGGTCGGCTGGAGCGAGAAGCCCGACTACGAAAAGGGCGCCTGGAAGGGTCGCGGCTACCTGGCGCCGCAGTCGATCGAGGACATCAAGGCCGTGCCGCCGGCGAAGGTGGGCAAGGTCAGGCGGGGTCTCGGCCCGGCCTTCGAGGGCCCAGACGTGCCCGACAACGCCTACGCCGACGGCATCGTCAGCGACAACGCCGTGGCCCGGCTGCGGAAGTTCGCCGCCACCGGCGAGCCGTTTTTCCTGGCCGTGGGATTCTACAAGCCGCACCTGCCGTTCAACGCGCCCAGGAAGTACTGGGACATGTACCCGACGGAGAAGATCCGCCTGCCGGCCAACAACAAGCCGCCCACCGACGCGACGCGATTTGCGCTCACCAATTGGGGCGAGCTGCGCGCATACACTAACATCCCCAAGGCCGGCCCTTGCACCGACGAGCTTGCTCGCCAGCTCATCCGCGGCTACTGCGCCGCCGTGAGCTACGCGGACGCGATGATCGGCAAGGTGCTCGACGAGCTGGACCGCCTCAAGCTTCGCGACAACACGGTGATCGTCCTGTGGGGCGACCACGGCTGGAAGCTCGGCGAGTACGGCTGCTGGTCCAAGCACACCAACTTCGAGCTGGACACGCGGGCGCCGCTGATCTTCGCCGCCCCCGGCGTCAAACCGGGCCAGTCCACGGCTGCGCTGTGCGAGTTCGTGGACATCTACCCCACGCTGGCCGAACTGTGCGGCCTGGATGCACCCAAGACCTGCGAGGGCGTCAGCCTGGCGCCGCTGCTGGCCGAGCCGGGCCGGCGGTGGAAGTCCGCGGCATTCAGCCAGTATCCGCGCGGCAACGTCATGGGCTATTCCATGCGCACCGACCGCTGGCGATACACGCGATGGGTGAACCGCAAGAGCGGCCAGGTCCAGGCCGAGGAACTCTACGATCACAAGGCGGACCCCGGCGAGAGCCGCAACGTCATTGCGGGCACCGACCAGGCCGTGCTGAAAAAACTCCGCGCCCAAGCCGACGCCGGCTGGCAAGCCGCCCGGCCGGGGGCGTAGGGGATCGCGCCGCCCATCGTGAGCAGGCGTGAAACAGGACGCTTGGGCGTGGCGCCAGGCGTTTTGGGTATTGGGATCTGACGCTTCGGATTTGGTTCTTGTCGTTTGCATTCTCTTGGCTTGTCTCTGCCGGCGGGGGCGGGTATCCTCTTCATTTGCGGAACCGGCATAAGCGCCGGGGGCGGTAGACTATACGGTTTCTGTGGGGAGAGAACTCATGGACGATCCGGTGGCAGAGCAGCAGTTATTGGATTACTGGCGTTACGCTCACAACGGCGAGTCATACGGGCCGGTGTCTGGTGATGAGATCAACGCGATGCTTCGCAGCAAGCAGCTTCCGCCGACGATTCTGGTCTGGCGGGAGGGCATGGAGGGGTTCGTGCAGGTCACCACGTTTGCCGGGCTGATTCAGGGGGTGAAGGTGCCCATAAGGATGATCGCCGATCCCGAAGCCCGCAGGCAGGCCAAGATCATAAGCAACGCCAAGCAGAATGCCGTTGCCATGTTCGTTGTCTTCCTGCTTTGGCTGATGGGCCTGTCAGCAACGATCGCGGGCATCCTGCAAGGCGAACCGGACACAGCGGTCGGAGTCGGCGCCTGCTTCGGTCCGGCTGGCATGCTCGGCGGAATCTATGCCGCGATATACCTGCCGCTTCGGTGGAAGACCCTCATGAGTTTGCCGCAGAGCTTTCTCGTGATGGGGCTTGTCGGCGGAGTCGGCTTGATCACCCTGATCGCCATAAGCATCACCTTTGGCGTCTTTGCAGTCGCGGTCGGGCTGTAGCGAAGGGTGGCAGTCCGGCCTCATCCGCAGTGTGCCCGTGAAGGCATGCGCCGCCAGCCTGCCTTGGGCGGCATGCGAAAAGAGCCTCGCGTGCTTGCGGAGCCCTGGGATTGGCGCGTGTTTGCCCGTCCGTCGGCCTACTCCCCCACAGGCACGGGGCCGGCTAGGGCTTCGAAGTCTTTGATGATCGAGCGGTCGCCGGTGAGGATCATTTCCTTGTTCATCCGCAGTTCGGGCATCTTGGCGGTGAGCCAGCGGCGGGCTACGGCGAGTTTCTTGTCGCTTTCGGTGGCGGCTTTGCAGAACAACGCGGCGACTACCAGCGTGATGCCCATGTCCACGAGCTTTCGCCCGTAGAGGTCCATGTACTCCATGCCGCCCTGGGCCTTGACGAACGTCACGGCCTCGACGAGCTCGGCCAGGCCGGCGCGGATCTGCTCGATCAGCGGCTGGATTTCCTCGGGCCATTCGTCGGGTGCGTCGAGTAGGCCGTTGACCCCGGCCTCGGCCGAGCCGGACGATACGCCGCGGACGGCGGCGAGGACCTGGAGCTGGCTGGTGCCCTCGTAGATCGTCGTGATCCGGCTGTCGCGGAGGTGCCTTTCGCAGGCGTAGTCCTTCATGTACCCGCTGCCGCCGAGGACGGCGATCGAGTCGTTGGCGACGCGCATCGACATCTCGGATGCGTAGTACTTGCTCATCGGCGTGAGCAGGCCGTTGATTCGCTTGTAGCTGCGGGCGAGCTTCTTGAGCGGCTTGGCCTCGTCGGCGGGCACCTCGGAGAACTCGAGCCTCTTCCTGGCGCCCATCTCGATGTCCACGCAGAAGCTGGCCCAGTACGTAAGGGCGCGAGCCGCCTGGATGTCCAGGCTCATGTCCACCAGCAGCTCGCGCACGGCGGGGAAGTTCTCGATGGCCGTGCCGAACTGCTTGCGGCTGTGGGCGTAGCCGCGGGCGACTCGGTAGGCGGCCTCGCCGATGCCCAGCGACTGGGCGGCGATGCCCACGCGGGCGCCGTTCATCAGGCTCATGACGTACGTGATGAGCCCTCGCTGCCGCTCGCCGATGAGCTTGGCCGGGGCGTTGTCGAAGAACAGCTCGCAGGTGGGGCTGCCGTTGATGCCGAGCTTGTGTTCCAGGCGGCGGACCCTCACCTTCGCCCCGCGGTCGACCACAAGCAGGCTGAGCCCGCGACCGTCGGTCATCTCCGGCTCGGTCCGCGCCAGCACCAGCAGCACCTCGCCGCAGCCGTTCGTGATAAAACGCTTGACGCCGTGCAGGAACCAGTTGCCGGCGGCGTCCTGGAACGCGCGGAGATTAACCGCCTGCAAATCGGAACCGGCATCCGGCTCGGTCAGGACCATCGCGCCGGTGACCTTGCCGGCGGAAAAATCGTGCAGGTATTTCTGCTTGATCTCTTCCGAGGCGAAGGCGTTGATGGTCTCGGCGATTCCCTGCAGGCCGAAGATATTCATCAGGGCTGCATCGGCGCGCGAGACGATCTCGATCGCCATCGAATAGATGATGGTCGGAAAATTCAGTCCGCCGAAGCGGTGGGGCAGCGTAAAGCCCATGACCTC
>JAUWQU010000279.1 GCA_030610965.1 Phycisphaerae bacterium | reverse complement strand
AACTGCGACAGATAATGGTGGAGTCGGGCATCCCGAACTCCCGCGTCCACGTGCCCAATGCACCCGGCGGCGCTGATGTCAACTACGGCGTGTGGGTCGAGTTCCGCAAACCCAAGAGCAAAGGAGCCTGAGGTGCCCGGTTCGAGAAGATTTCTTGGGAAGCCGTCGAAACAACCTGCCGTAGTCGCTGTCAGCGTGCTGTTGTTGGCCTTGGCCGCGGTAGCGGCAGCGGATGAGGACCCGAACCAGCCCAACGGCAAGCAGCCCATTGCCGAACAAGTGATGGCGGAACTCCGTACGGCCGGCGCGGCGCGAGTTCAACTCCTGAAGGAAAAGCAGCAGTGGGCTATCGATAGAGAGAAGCTGGAGTTGCTGAAGTCCACCGTTCTTGGCGAGGCCAAGCGGCACAGGTCGGTCGCGGCCAAGGCGAGGCAGACCGAGGCCGAGCTGCGCGAACGCCTGGAGCAACACAAGGCCGGCCAGCAAAGGCTGAAATCGGTCGAGGGCGTGGTCGACGCGCTTTGCGAGCGCCTGGAGAAGGCGCTGGCCGGCCTGGCCAACCGGTCGCTGCCGGGCCTGGTCCCGCCGGACCGGGCGGCGCGTATCACGGAGCCGGGCCGACGCCTGGCCGTCGGCGTCGATCGCCTCCATGCGGTCCGACGGCAGACGAAACGGGCCGCAGTTGAGGTGGTCAGCGGCTCTGTCGAGGGGCGAACCTTAGCCGTCAAGCTGCTTCGCGTCGGGGGCGTGGCCGCGTGGTGGTTAAGCCTCGACGGCAAGCAAGCCGGGACCGCAGCCGTGCGCGACGGGCAGGTTCTCCTCAGCGCCGCGGCCGAGCCGCGGGACGTGCAAGCGATCCTAAAGGCGTTCGCCATCGCCGAAGGGCGAGGGACCCCGGATTGGGCACTTCTCCCCGTAAAACCAGAAGCAGCCAAGGACTAGGTGGCGATGCTCGCGCGGAACCAAACAATTCGGGTTGCCCTTGCGGCGTTGGCGCTGGCCGCCGTGGCCCTGCCTGTTCGCCGGGCTCGGGCAATCTCAGATGAGCAGCTCCTACAGCGGGCAAAATCCTCGCGACAGACCGCCGAAGCGAACCTGGCCGAGGCGCGAAAGCAGCACCTGGCCGAACGAAAGACGCTTGCCGCCGAGCTGCAGCGGGCCTACGACGACCTATCCGCCGCCGAGGCCGAAGCCGCCGAATCGCGGGAGGTCGTGAGAAAGCTCGATCTCGCGGTCGCGGACCTGGACCGCTCGGCCGCAGTGACCGCACATCGCACGCAAAGCCTCACCGCACAAGCCGTCAGTGCCGCCGAGGCGGAGGTCGATCCCAACGCCGATGCGGCGGTCCTGGAGCAGACGCTCTGGAAAGCGTTCGAGGGACGGCTTGCGGAGATCGAAGCCGCCGCGAGCATTGCCGTGGAGACGCGAAAGGTCGTCACGCGAAGCGGACAGGAGGCGGAGCTTCCCGTGCTCGACTTCGGCGAGTACGCCGCGTACGCCTGCGGGTCAAAGCTCGATACCTGCGGCCTGCTGCGAGCCCTGCCGGACGGGCGAGAGGTTATCGTCGGGCCCGCCCTGCCCGACTCGCACATCGAGGCCCTTCGCGCAGCCGCTGCCGGTCGGCTGTCGCGCGTGCCGGTTGACATCGACGGCACACTTATAGATCGCGCCCCGGCCGAGCCGAAGACGCTACGTTCGTGGCTTGCCGTCGGAGGGCTGTTTGTATATCCCATCCTGGCGGTCGCGGCGCTGGGTCTGCTGCTGATCGCGGATCGCGTATACTTCCTTGTGGGATCCAAGGCATCGCCCTCGCTGGTGAACAAAGTTATCTCATGCCTTGCCCGAGAAGATGCCGCCGAAGCCCGCAATCTGCTCGGCGCGCCGCGAACGCCGATCGCCCGCGTTCTCCTGGCCGGAGCGAAGGCCCTCGGCAAGCCCGTCGAGCAGCGCGAGGCGGCGATGGAGTCGGCGCTGCTGGCCGAGGCGCCGCGGCTGGAACGGTCGCTGTCGATGCTGGGCGCACTGGCGGGCGTGGCGCCGCTGCTGGGGCTGCTCGGCACGGTGTCGGGCATGATCGCCACGTTCGATACGATCTCCACCGCCGGAACGGGCAACCCGCGACTCCTGTCCGGCGGTATCTCCGAGGCACTTATCACGACGCAGCTCGGGCTGATGATTGCCATTCCGCTACTGCTGGCTCACGCGTGGCTGAGCCGTTGGGTCCAAAGGCGCGAGGCGATGCTGGAGTACAACGCCATCCAGGCCTTTGGCATTCAGCACGGCGATGCCGAAGAGGATGCCGAGGAATGAACGATATTTGGGCATGGTTTGCGGGCGGCGGCCTAACGATGATCGCACTCGGCGCGGTCTCGGCGGTGCTGTGCTTCCTGATCGTCGAGCGAATGCTGACCACAGGGGCGCTGATGCGGTCGATCCGGCACGGCCGACTGACCGGCAACGGAGACAGTCCCGAGCAGACGGCGTGGGCCGGCCTGCGACGCATGGGAATGATTCGCGCCTGTGTTATGGTTGCTCCGCTGCTGGGCCTGTTGGGTACGGTGATCGGTATTGTCGACACGTTCGAGAGCATCCTCCAAGGCGGCTATGTCACCGAGATGAGCCGGGGCATCTACAAGGCACTGCGGACAACACAGTACGGACTGGCCATTGCCGCGTGCGGACTGCTCGGCGAGCAGATCCTCCTTCGCCGCCTGGAGAAGCTCTCGTCGCTGAGGCGCGAGGCACGCTTGCAGTCAAGGGAGGGCGAGTGATGCGTCGCGGCGTCTTGACAGGAAGACGGGGGCGAGGGCCGGGCGCGACCATCGAGATGGCCCCGCTGATCGACATGGTATTCATCCTGCTGATCTTCTACATCGTCTCGACGAGCTTCGTGCAGGACGCCGGGGTGACGGTGAACCGCCCGGAGAGCAACTCCGCCGAGCCCGTCATTACCCGCTACCTGCCGGTCGCCATCACAAAGCAGGGCACCGTGCATGTCGCGGGCCAAACCATCACGCCTGACGAAGAAGGCCCAATCGCCGAGGCGCTGAGAGACATTCAGGCGAAACGCGTGGTTATCCAGGCCGACCGTGAGGTGCCCACGGCGCTGCTGCTTCGCGTGCTGGACACCTGCAAGGCCGCGGGCGCCGAGAGCGTGGACATCGCCGCCATTGCCCGATAACGCTGACACTTGGGAGGCCGGATGCCGGCAAACACGAACAAAGTGAAAGGCAGCCTGCTCGACGCGGCGCAGCTGCGCCATGGAATCAGCCTGGCCGTGGCGCTCGGGCTAAACGCCGCGATTGTTCTGCTCCTGGTCACATGGGCCGGCCGACGACGGGCCGACGCGAGGCCGACAGTCCGCGCCATTGCCCTGTCCGTGGTACAAACCGAGCCGGATCGGATTCAGCCCAGTTCGCCCGAAGCGCCCGCCGAGGCCGCCGTCATCGAGTCGCCGCCAGAGCCAATGCTGCCACCATTGCCGCAACCTGCGGTCTCGCTGCCGACGCTGTTATTCGATGCCCCCACGCCCCTTGAAATGGCCCTGCATCCGGCGATAGACGTGCCGGCATACGAGACGGAAACCACCGCGCCGATCATCCCCCAGCCGGCGAAGCTTGCCACGGGGCCGCCCGGGGGCTCGATGCCTCAGAAACTCGCCAGGCCGGCAGCCGCGCACGGCCCGATGCTCATGAGCCGCCCCGACCTGTCGGACTACTACCCGCGCCGAGCGCTGGCACGGGGCGTTACCGGCACGACGAAGATCCACCTGACCATCGACGCCGACGGACGGGTGACGAACGTCCAGGTTGTCACCAGTAAGCCCGCCGGAGTCTTCGAACATGCCGCCGGCCGAGTAGGCCGCGCGCTGAGCTTCCGCCCCGCCATGCGGGAAGGCAAAGCCGTGTCCTCGGTCGTCTTCCTCAACCTGGTCTGGAAGGTGGAGTAGGCCATGAAGATGCGAAACATACGCCCCGCTGTCTTTACTGCTGTCTTCTGCCTCGCCTCTGCCGGCGCCATCGGCGCTGAAGCCCAGCCCCACCAAGTGCCCCCGGAGTTGGCCAAGATCCTGTCCAGTGCGCAGGCTGACCTTCGGCAGGGCCAGCTGGCCGAGGCACTGCGTCGGCTGGCAGGCTACCAGGGCCCCGACCACGCCCTCCGCCAACTGCTCATAGGCCACGCGCATGTTCAGCGGTCTGACCACGAGGCGGCCATCGCGGCGTACCAGGCGGCGCTGCGAATGGACCCCAAGCTAGAGCAGGCCGGGATCGGCCTCGCGCAGGTTCTGGCCGGGCAGGAAAAGTGGGGAAAGGCGGCCGAACTGCTAGGCCGGTTCGTCATGGCTGACTCGTGCAACGCCGACACGCTGCTGTTGTATGCCCAGGTGGCACGGCGCCATGAGGACGCCCGGCTGTGCGAGTTGCTGGTCAACAGGGCAATCCGACGATTCCCATCCGACCTGCGATTTAGGCGGCTGGACTTGGCCGTGTGCCTCGACCAGCAGGACCATCGCGGGGCCGGCGAAGCTGTCGACGTGCTGCTCAGGGCGACCCCCACCGATCCATATCTCTGGCAGCAGCGTGCGTTTGTGTGCAACCGCGCCGACAGACAGGCCGATGCGATCGCGGCGTTGGAGGCGTGCCTCCTGTGCGACCCGAACGACCTGTCCAAACATCGGCGCTTCGTTGCCGGCCTGGTGGTTGCTGGTGATTGGTGTACGGCCGTCAGACACGGCCAGTCCCTTCTCGCCGGTCCGCAGGCGAAGTCCGCGGCGGCCGACGCTGGCCTGATGGGGCTCCTGATCCGGGCGGCGGACATGGGCCAGCAAGATGAAACCCTCGGCAAGTGGCTAACGCGTGTGCCGGATGAGTCCCGTACGCAAGAGATGGGCATCATCGCGGCCAGGCTGGCGCTGCGGCTTGGCGAGATGGCCGATGCCCGCATCGCCCTGCGGCGCCTGATTGAGCAAGACCAAGCTGACGCCGGTGTGTTTCTCTGGGCCGGGCACCTGGCTGAAAAGGCGAAGGACTGGGCCGAAGCTGAGACGCTCTACGATCACGCGCGACGACAGGAAGGGTCGGCCGCCCGGCTCGCTGCGCTGTACCTGGCCCGCCTGCAGATCCATCGCGAACGAACCGACGAGGCAGCGCGGCTGTTGCGCGCTTACCTGGATCAACACCCCCAGGATTCCTCGGCGAGAGCCTTGCTGGCCGTCGCCAGAGCCAGGGGGGCGCCAAAGTAGGGACCCTTGATTTCGGGCAGCAAGCCGCTAATCTCCGTTTGACGCGAACAAGGTCCAGTAAGCGTAAGACTCGCACGCCGACTCGACCAGATATAGGGAGAGGTCCAACCGGCTGGATTCTCTCACATGGTTTGACCAGCCTGATCTACTGCATCTGGCTGATGGCGACCTCTGCTGCATTGACCAGCGGATAGGCGATGGGGGAGGCGGTCAGCGCTGGGTGGGTGCCCATCTGGAACATAGCGATGTCCTCGGCCGTCATCCGTTTCTGAACGCAGGCGGCGATGGCGTTGATCATTTCGCCGATCGACGCGCTGCCACGGATTTGCCCACCGATCAGCACCTGCGAGTGCGACTCAAAGACCAGCTTCACTTTCATGGCAGCCGCTCCGGGCATGCCGCCGGGGTGACGGTTAGGTGTCTCTACCGTTCCACAGATGACCTGATAGCCGCGATCCTTGGCCATGGATTCGGTCAAACCCGCTGTGCCCATTGCCAGATCGCCCACCGCCGTAGACCAGACGCCCAGCGTACCGTCGCCCTCTCGCCGCAGGCCGAAGACGTTAGCTCCGGCGATCCGAGCCTCGAGCTGCGCGATGGAGGCCAGCTTCAGCGATGAAGGCCCGCCCCCGAAGAACGATATCTTTTCGGTGCAGTCCCCGCAAGCGAAGATATC
>JAUWQU010000678.1 GCA_030610965.1 Phycisphaerae bacterium | reverse complement strand
GGCCCGCCGGCCACGCGAGGGCCGTGGCCAGGCAGCCGCCGGCCGGGGCCATCGCCGAGGGCCAGGGCCGGCTCGCAGAGGCCCGCCGCGCCGCGGCGGACCTGGCGGGGCTGCTCGAGCGCGGCCCCGACACGCGGTCGGCGCGCGCCGGGCCACTGGAGGCCGCCCCGGGGGCAGGCGGCGAGGTCGGCGATATCAGCCGGGAGGTGGGCGAGTCGCGCGATCACGTCCGGCGGCAACGGCAGGACGTCGCCGACGCCCGGCAGCAGTCGCAGCAGATGATCGCCAGCCTCCAAGACGACGCCCGGCAGGCGCTGGGCCGCCTGGGCGGACAAACCAGCGATCTGGTCTCCCGCAACGAGCACTTGCGGCAGGAACTGGAGGACATGTTCGGTCAGGCCACTGACGGCGGGCTCTTCCGGCAGTTCGACGAACTCGCCGGGCAAAGCAGCCCGAGGCTGCGGAAGTGGCTGCGGCTGCTGATCGGCAGCGGCGCCGGCGGGGCCGTGGTGCTCGCCGCCGGTTCCGCGATCCTCACGGGCGTTTCGGTCTGGGCGGCGGGCGCGGTCCTCGTGGCGGGCCTGGTGCCCCTGGCCGTGTTCCTCGGCTTCTGCGCGGTGCAATACAACGCCGAGCGACGCGTCCAGTCGCAGCATCACTACCGCGCCGCATTGAGCCGAAGCCTGGCCGCCTACCGCAAGCTGCTGGTAACCATGCAGGCCGAAGGCATCGCCGAGTCCGCCTACGCTGACCGCATGCTGTCGGAACTGTTCGGCGCCAAGGCCGGCAATGACGAGGACCGCGACATCTGAAACTTAAAGTGCCCTAAAGGCCGAAAATGCGGGAAAGCCACGACCTGCCAACGCCGGTTCCGATCCGGGCACGGGATGAACTCCAGCCGCGGCGGTCTGCGGCGTGCTCGCAGGCGGATGGGCATCCGGCGCATTGGCCAGCCCCGCTGCCATCGGCCCGGCGTGGCCCGCGGGGCATCCTCACCCGGGCATTCGGGTTGTCCGGCTATTTCTAAAGTCGCACCGGCATATTCCGATAACTCTCAACACGGGAGCAGCCGCGCCGGGTCGGGTGCGGGCTTGCCTGCAAAAATGCGCCTTTTCTTTGAGGGTGTGCGGTCATGGAAGTGTTTTCTACGAGACAGCCGATCTTCGATCGCTGTAAGGACGTCTACGGTTACGAACTTCTCTTTCGCTCGGGGTTCGAGGATTACTTCAGTTCCCTCGGCATCGATCATGCCTCGCTGGACCTGATGGCGTTCGTCAATTTCGGCGAGCTCTCCGACGGCAAGAAGGGTTTGGTGACGTTCTCGCGCAACCTGCTGATCCGCGACCTGCCGGCTGCGCTGCCGCGTGACATGATGCTGGTGGGGATCCCCGCCGACATCGTCGTGGACCAGGACGTGATCAGCGCGTGCAAGCGGCTCCGCGAGGCCAACTACGAGCTGGCCCTCGACGACTTCGACGCCGACGGCCTCGACAGCCCGATCGTTCCTCTGGTCAACATCGTCCGCGTGGACTTTGCCGACACGCCGGACCAGCAAGCCCAGGAAATACGCCGCGGGCTCGAGGCCCATGGCATCACGGTCCTGGCCAAGAAGGTCGACACCATCGAGCAGTTCGACCAGGCCCTCGAGGCAGGCTACGGCTATTTCCAGGGCAGCTTCTTCAGTAAGCCCGTCATTTCGGGCGCCAACGAGCTGGCCGGCAATGAGCTGTCCTACGCCCGCCTCCTTGCCGAGGTGAACCGCCCGGAGCTCTCGGTCCAGGACATTGCGGCCATAATCAGCAGCGACCCGCTGATGACCTATCACCTGCTGAAGTTCATCAACTCGGCATGGTTCGGCATCCGGTGCGTTGTCAACACCGTCCAGCATGCCCTGGTCCTGCTCGGCCCGAGGGAAACGCGCAGATGGGCCTCCATGCTGGTTATCAGGAACCTCGGGCAAGGCAAGCCGCAGGAGCTTCTCCTGCGGTCGCTCACGCGCGCCAAGTTGGCCGAGATGATCGCCCCGCTGGTCAACATGAGGCAGCACACGCCCGAACTGTTCCTGATGGGGCTCTTCTCGTCCATCGACGCGATGATGGACCGCCCCATGGACGCCCTGCTGAAGGATCTGCCCATCGACGAGAAGATCAAGCAGGCCCTGCTGGGCGAGCCGGGAGAGTTCCGCAACGCCCTGGACCTGATCCTCTGCTACGAAGAAGGCAACTGGGACTTCCTGGCCGACGCCGCCGGGCGGCTCGGGCTCGAAGAGCAAGCCCTTCCGGGCCAGTTCAAGCAGGCAATCAAGTGGGCAAACAAGACGCTTGGGGTGATGGAAGAAACCGAAAGCTCAACGGCCCAAATCGCCTGACGTTTTCGTTGGTTTTCAACGAAACTGCCGCCCTGGAAACGCCGAAAACGCAGGGGAAGGCCTCTGCTGGCCAGCCATTGGGCCGAGGCCCCGAACCGCAAGGAGAGAACGATGAGACTCTTGACCCGCTCGGACTTCGATGGGCTTGGCTGCGCCGTGCTGCTGAGGGACATGTGGATGCTGGACAGCATCAAGTTCATTCACCCGAAGGATATCCAGGACGGCAAGGTGGAAGTCACCTCGGAGGACATCCTGGCCAACGTCCCTTACGTCGAAGGATGCGGGCTATGGTTCGACCACCACTCCAGCGAGGACCAGCGAAAGGCCTACGGCGAGTTCCAGGGCAAGTGCGATCCCTTGGCCCGCAGTGCAGCCAGGGTCATCTACGACCACTTCGGCGGGGAATCGACATTCCCCAACGAGCACATCTCGGACCTCGTGACCGCCATCGACCAGGCGGACTCCGGCAACTTCACCATCGAGGAAGTGCTCTGCCCGCGCGGCTGGGTGCTCATATCCTTCGTCATGGACCCGCGGACCGGCCTTGGGCGCTACAAGGACTACCGGATCAGCAACTACCAGTTGATGATGGACATGATCGACCACTGCCGGAAGATGACGGCCGAGCAGATCCTCGAACTCGAGGACGTAAAGGAAAGGACGCGCCGCTACTTCGAGCAGGATGAGCTGTTCCGCCAGATGGTCTGCTCCTGCGCGACCGTGCGTGGCAACGCGGTCGTCCTGGACCTG
>JAUWQU010000777.1 GCA_030610965.1 Phycisphaerae bacterium | reverse complement strand
ATGCAGAAGCCCGCCGCCCCAAAGCCGACCGCCCCAAAGCCGACCGCCCCAAAGCCGACCGACCCGAAGGCGCCGGACGCAGCCCAGGCGAAGCCCAGGAAGACGTAAGCCACTTACTCTCGCAAGTTCCCGGAGAGACTTATGCTCGCAATGTGTTTTGACGGCCGGGCTGTCCTGTCGCCGGACTACCCCAAGCCGCGATGCACCCACGGCGACGTGCTCATCGAGGTGAGCAAGGCCGGGATATGCTCGACGGACTTGGAGATAGTAAAGGGCTACATGGGCTTTCGCGGCGTTATGGGCCACGAGTTCGTCGGCAAGGCCGTCGGGGGCTCGCGCTTGTGGAAGAACAAACGCGTCGTCGGCGAGATCAACTGCGTGTGCCGCAAGTGCGACATGTGCAAGTCCGGCCTGGCCAATCACTGCCGCAACCGGACGGTGCTCGGCATCGACGGGCGGGACGGATGCTTCGCCGAGTACGTCGCCCTGCCGGGGCGCAACTGCCACGAGGTGCCCGACAGCATCAGCGACAGCGAGGCTGTCTTCATCGAGCCGCTGGCGGCGGCGTTTCAGATCATCCGCCAGGTAAAGCTCACGAAGTCCGACCGCGTGGTGGTGCTCGGCGACGGGCGGCTTGCGCAACTGATCGTTCGCGTGCTTCGGCTTTGTCTGCGGCGGACAGTGATGGTGGGGCGGCACCAGGCGAAGCTCGAGGCCGCCGAAAAGCAGGGCGTCCAGGCCGTGTTCGAGGACGACTTCGTTGCCGGCAAGGACGCGGACGTGGTCGTCGACGCCACGGGCAGCCCGTCGGGCTTCGAGTTGGCCATGCGGGCGGTTCGGCCGCGCGGAACGATAGTGCTCAAGAGCACGTTCGCCACGGCCGGCGGGATGAACCTGGCCCCACTGGTCATCGACGAGATCACCGTCGTCGGCTCGCGCTGCGGGCCTTTCCCGGAGGCGATCGCCGCGCTGGCTCGTGGCGACGTGGACATCTCGGCCCTGATAAGCGCCGAGTTCGCCCTGCAAGACGGCCTGGCCGCGCTGGATGCGGCACGAAGGCCCGAGAACATAAAGGTTCTGCTCGATGTCCGAAGATAGCAGCCCATACGGACTTGTCACGCTGCCGGGCGGCTGGGAGGCAGGGCAGTTCGACGCCCTGGCGTCCAGGCAGGGCCTCGTTCACGCCGTTACGACGCGGCATGGCCTGGACGTGCAACTCGCCGCCGCCGACCGCGATGCTACGGCTCGGCAGGTCGCGTCCGCGATGGGCCTCGGCGGCGTCGCGTTCTGCCGACAGGTCCCCGGCGACGCGGGGTATCGCGCGGAGTACCCGGGACTGGCCGGCGATGGCGACGGGCTGGTCACCGACACGCCCGGGCTGGGTGTGATGTGCTTCAGCGCCGATTGCCCGCTCGTGCTCGTCGCCGACGGCGCGGGTTCGGCCGTCGGAGTCGCCCACGCGTCGTGGCGAAGCACCGTCAAGCAGGTGACGCGACGGCTTGTGGACAGGCTCAGCGATGAGTTCGAGTGCCGGCCGGAGGATCTGGTGGCGGGCATTTGCCCCTCGGCCGGGCCGGGCTGCTACGAGGGCGGGCCGGAGGTCGTGGACGCTGCGGTGCGGGAGTTGGGGCTCATGGCCGAGCGGTTCTTCCGGGCCAGCGGCGGCAAGTTCATCTTCGACCTCTGGGCCGCCAACCGCCAGCAACTGCTCTCGGCGGGCGTGCCTCTGGCGAACATTCACACCGCGGGCGTTTGCACCATCTGTCGCAACGACACATACCCGAGCTACCGTAGCGAAGGCGACGTGGCGGGGCGGTTCGTGGCGGTGATCGGGCGACTGGCGGGGGAAGACTCGTGAAGGTGCGGGTTGGTTCGCGGGGATTACTTGTTTTCCGGGGAGCCCCAGGGATTGCTATCCCTGGGCTTCGGGTTGGTGGTGCGTGAGGCGATTGGAGTGTTTCATCCATTTGGTAGAGGCTGATCGAAGGGAAGAGATATGAGTCTTGACGAACTCAATCGGCAATTCGGCATTCCCGGCGTGGCGGCGTTTGAGGAAGGCGAGGGCGGGCTGACGAAGATGGTCATCTCGGGCGCAGGATCGGTGGCGGAGGTGTATCTGCTCGGCGGGCACGTGACGAGTTGGGTCCCGGCCGGGGGCAAGGACGTGCTGTGGCTCAGTAGGGAGAGCCGGTATGTGATCGGCCAGCCCATTCGCGGCGGGATTCCGGTTTGCCATCCGTGGTTCGGGGCGCTCGAGGGCAACGAGTCCGCGCCGATGCACGGCTACGTCCGAGTGATGCCGCTGGACGTCGAGTCCGTCGAGCTCTGCGAAGACGGCGGCGTGACGGCCGTGCTATGGGCCAAGTTCAGTCAGCCGGCCGGGGGCAACTGGCCGAGCGACTTCCAGATTCGCCTCCGCGTAACGGTCGGCCGGAGCCTGTCGGTGTCGGTCGAGACGACCAATAACGGGCAGGCGGGCCTTGTGCTCAGCGAGGCGCTGCACAGCTACTTCCGCGTTTCGGACGTTCGCAAGGTCAGCGTAACGGGCCTGGCGGGCGAGGCGTATTGGAGCAAAGTCACCGGCAGCGAGGGCCTTCAGGGCCCCGAGCCGCTTACGCTGGCCGCCCAGACCGACCGCGTCTACAAGGGCTCGACCGCCGCCGTCGAGCTTCACGATC
>JAUWQU010000553.1 GCA_030610965.1 Phycisphaerae bacterium | reverse complement strand
GGGGAAGCCTACTGGATGGGCCGCGACGGGCAACGGCGGTTCGCGAGCCTCGCCGACGTCGTCGAAGCCGCCAAACTCGTCGACGTGCTGCCCAACATCAACATCGCCGGCGCGATGTCCGATCCGCACGAGCTGGACCCGGCGTGGCGCGTCGTCGCCGTCGCCGATGCCCAGCTCCGCACGACGACCAAGCCGACGACGTTCTGGTGGCACGACCGCGCCAGCGCCGCGTTCGTGATCGAGCTGTTTGCCGCGATGCTCGGCTCGCGGGAGGCATTGAGTGCCTACCCGCCGGCGTATCCGTTCCTGGAGCCCATCAGCCCGCTGCGGTTCAACACCAACGGCATCGACCTGCTCTTCGAGACGTGCAAGGTCCCGCTGCCGGTGCCGATCGGCCCGATGGCGCAGACCGGCATGAGCGCCCCGGCAACACTGGCGGCGACCGTCGCCCAGGAGACCGCCGAGATCCTCGCCGGCGTGTGCGTCGTACAGCTCATCGGCCCGGGCACGCCCGTGTGCTTCGGCGGCATCCCGCACGCCTTCGACATGCGCACCACGCAGTTGATCTTCTCCGGGCCGGAGCAGGGGCTCATGGCGATCGCCTGCACCGAGATGGGCAAGCACTACGGCCTGCCGGTCTACATCAACGTCGGGCTCACCGACAGCAAGACCGTCGACGCCCAGGCCGGGCTCGAATGCGCCGCCAGCCTGCTCGCCGGGGCACTGGCGGGGGCGGACATCTTCGGGCACATGGGCATCGCTGGCGTCGACCAAGCCGCCAGCCTCGAAATGCTCGTCTGGCAGGACGAGGTCATCGCCTACGTCGAGCGGATGCTGCGGGGCTTCGAGGTCAATGATGAGACGCTCGCGCTGGACCTGATCGACGAAGTCGGCCCGGGCGGGACGTTCATCGACCGGGAGCACACGGCCGAGAACTACCGACGCGAAATCTGGATGCCCACGCTGCTGGACCGCGACTACTGGCCGACGTGGGAAGACGCCGGGCGCCCCGACACGCGGACCCGCGTCCGCGAGAAGCTCGACGCCCTGCTGGCGTCCTGGCAGCCCGTGCCGATGGGCCCGCGTGCGGACGCCGACATGGCGCGCGTGCTCGCCGACGCCCGCCGGCACCTGGGGGGCGGGGGCCACTGATGCACGCAATCGGGGCCTAACGCCGCAGAATGGCGCGATTGTCGGTGGTTTAGGCGAGATTAGAGTGGATAACGCGAGAGCGAACAAGATTAGTTCTATGTCACATGAGCTTATGAATAAGCGGGTTATAATGATAAGTGCCACGGCACGCTGATGTTCCATTTGGATAGAGCGCTTGCCTCCGGAGCAAGAAGTCGCAGGTTCGAATCCTGTCGGGTATAGTGCTACACCGCGGCACTGGAGCAGGGGAACGGTGAACAGGTGAAAAAGGCATAGCCGGCAGTGTAGTCGCACGGTCATCCGAGATGCCCAGGGAGCAGACCCACTTGAAATGGCGACTGGACAAAGGGCAGATCGAAGTCGTGGACGATGCCGTAGCTGAAGTGCTTCGGGGCAAGACTGCGGCCCAGCGAGTCGAAATGGCCCTGACGGCCAACCGGCTTGTTCGCCTGCGGATCGAGGGGCATCTCAGGACGCTTCATGAGGATTGGGACGCGGTGCGCATCCAGGCCGAGATCGCCAGGAGAATGCTCCTTGGATCAGATTGACCTACTGAGACAACTGGTCGGCGTCCTGGATCGCCTGGACGTTCCCTACATGGTGGTCGGTTCGCTGGCCAGCGCTGCCTACGGTGAGCCGCGGATGACTCAAGACATTGACGTCGTCGTCGATCTGAAGGAACTGCAGGTCCCTGGGTTGTGCCATGCGTTCTCATCCGACGAATTCCATGTCAGCGAGCGCGCGGCCTTGGAAGCCGTCCGGCGTAAGGGGCAGTTCAACATCATTCATCCAACCTCCGGCAACAAGATCGACCTGTTGATCGTGCCAGCCAGCGCCTGGGGACAAGCCGAGATGTCGCGGCGGCAGCGGATGCGAATCCTGCCGGACACAGTCTCCACTTCATCCCGTCAGTCTGCGGTCGATCTTGAGCATCGAGGCCGACAGTATCTCGCCGGTCTGGACGCGGACGAGTTTGACGAACATCTGGTATTGATCGCCGGTTGACCGAAGGCGGTAGAGCACCAGGAGTTTTGCCGGAAGCGGCAGCGCACCTGGCGGGCGAGCGGCGGCGGGTGCTGTGGTATCGAACGCCCAGTTCATGTCCACCTCGTCCAGCACGCTCTTGAGGTCATCGCGTTCGACCAGCTTGAAGCATTTCTGCCGCGAGATCGCCAGGCTCAGTTGGTCACCCAGCGACCGGGAAAGCGCCGCGGGGCAGCCATCCGCCGGCGCGGCCACCACTGCCGCGGCAGTGCCGGCCTCCAGCCGAGCCTGGGAGAAGTCCACCAGTTGCCGGGCGCAGTCGGCAAAGAGCGTTTCCAGCACGACCTTGCTGTCGATCCCGTCGGCGGCGCTGGCCTGGAAGTAGTCCTCACCCGCCTCGATTGCCTCGGCCGGCCTGTCGGCCAGGTATGACAACTCCCGCGCGATGGCCTGAACGATGATCGCGTCGAGGTTGAGCGATACCCAGTTGTCGCCGGTGTGATGGCTGACTCCCGTGGGCGACTCCGGCCGAGTCTGGCCATGCTCGCCGTAGGTCAGAAAGACGAACATCCCCATCGTGTACTGCGACAGTTGCCTGAAGACGTACTCACCCCGGTCGTCAAGGCCGCTGGCGCCGATGGCGGTCACCTTGATGCCCCGCTCGGCCGCGACGCGCATGAAGTCCAGGTACGTAAACTGCTGCCCGTAGTCCAAATGTGGCGGGGCGTCACCGAGCAGGAAGGCAAGCTTTGTCGCCCCCGGCCGCCAGTTGAGGTCCTTCGCCGCGACGCGAAGGGCCTCGTGGATGTCTTCCGGGTAATCCCCCCCGCCGGCGGCAGCGACGGACTTGAGCTGACCGGCGAAGTGCCGGATGTCGCCGGTGAACGGCGTCGCCCTGGTGACGTATTCGTCGCCGCGGTCGCGGTAGAGGACCATCGCAAAGCGAACGTCGGGCCTGGGCGACATCTGCGTTACCTGGTAATGGATGGCCTCGAGCGTCCGGCGGAGCCTCTCAATCTCATCGGCCATGCTGCCGGTCGTGTCGATGATGAAGGCGACGTCGAGCGGCGCGCGCTGGATGACCCCCCGGCCGGCGGCGAAGCGAAGCTCGATGTTCTGCCGATCCTGGAGCTCCAGCGACTGGGCAAGCTCTTCCCGGCCCCACCGGGCCTCGACCTTCAGCGGCCGGCGCGATCGGCCGGGCAGCTCGCGCGGAAAGAACATCGCCCGCCCGTCGGCATAGGTGCGGCGGCGGCAGAGGACCTCGCCGGCGGAGCTTCGCACCGTAAGGTCGCAGTTGGGCACGCTCCTGCCGGCGGAGTCCCGGACGGTAAATACGATTCGGTCGGCGACGTCCAGCTTCAGCGCATCGAGGCTCGAGAACTGGCCGAGGTATCCGAGATAGCGGTTGTACTGGGCATTGTCGTCGGCCCAGCCGGCCTTGACATCCGGCGCCGTTGGCCTGGCCGCCGGCTGTAGCCTCATCCTGGACTTCACACCTGAGCCTTCACAGTGCTGATGCGGAGAGCAGTGGAGCGTACAAGGCGCTGGAGCGACGACGTACGACATCGGGGACACACCAGCGGAAATAC
>JAUWQU010000351.1 GCA_030610965.1 Phycisphaerae bacterium | reverse complement strand
CCTTCGTGGTGCATAGGAACTCGTTACGCGGAACCTTCGCCGTCATGCTCCCGCCGACGATCGCTCCGCGGTCGATTCGGAAGCTCTTGAGATTGCCCTCCCAGCCGGCGAAGGTCTTACCGTCGAACAATGCCACGGGCTCGCCGTCCGCGCCGGCAGGCGTTGCCTCGGCCTTGACCCACTTGCCGCCCGAGTAAATCCACCGCGAGCCTCCGGCCGGGGTGGGCGCGACAGCCTTGGCGGACCCGCTCGCCGGGCTTGCCGGGCCGTTCTGCAGGAACAGCCGCACGCCGGACTTGTTGGATGTTACCACGTCGGGCCGACCGTCGGCGTTGAAGTCGCACACGACGAACTGCGTGCCTACGCCGGATGAGTCGTCGAACTTGTGCGGGATGAACTCGACCTTGCCCTTGGCCGGGCGGCGAAGCTCGTACCAGTACATCACGGCCGGCTCCTTGCTGCCGGGGTCCCCGCCATTGTGGGCGAGGTATCGCTTACCGGTAACGAGGTCGGGCAGCCCGTCGCCGTTCATGTCGGCCTGGATCAGCGCGTGCGACTGGCTCCAGTCCTTGGCGATCTCGTGCTGGGCGAACGTCGGCCCGCCGGGTGAGGGCTTCTGCTCGAACCACCAGATTCCGTAGTTGTGAGCGCTGGAGGTGATGATGTCGCTGTCTCCGTCTCCGTCGACGTCGTAGACGAGCATGTCCGCACAATCGGGACCGAGGTTGGCCTTGTGAAACGTCCAGTCTTCTTTCGTGCGATCCTCGGGGGCTTCCCACCAACCTGCCGTGACGAGTACGTCTTTTCGCCCGTCGGAGTTGACGTCACCGACGCCGAGTCCGTGGCTGTAGCGCTTGGTGCCCGGGGCCTTCGGGCCAGAATCGATCTTGTGGATGTCGAACGGCTTTTCGGGGTCGGCGCTGGCCCCGGCCCAGACCATCGCGCCCTTGCATCCGAACACGCCCACGCCCTTGCCATTGCCGAGCAGATCGGCAAACAGCGGCGTTTCGTTGCTCACGTCCGGCGCGAAGGGCCGGGCCTTCCAGTGGCCCGGCTTGTTTTTGGGGTTCTCGTACCAGATGCCCGCCTTGCCCGGCCAGGGAACGACCATCTGGTCGACCCACCCGTCGCGGTTGATGTCGAAGGCCCAGCAGTTGAAGCAGTTGCTGTAGCCCCGGCCCGCCACGAACTTGCCGACCTTGCGAATCTCATGGACCTTCCAGCTCGGCGCCTCGTACCACAGGTCGCCGACCATGATGTCCATCCTCCCGTCCTGGTTGACATCTCCGATGGCCACGCCCTCGGACCGGAACTGCTTGTCCACGACGATCGTCTTGAAGCTGACTTCCCAGGGCCCCGCCGCAGCCGCCGGCAGCGCCATCGCCCCAGCCAACGCCATCGCCGCCATCAGCCCGCACACCCATGTTCGAACGTCAATGCGATTCATTATTCATTCCTTTCATGGTGGCGGCACGTAACGGCCGCCTCGTTACCTATAATGCCCCAAAGACGCATCGGACTCGTCAAATACTCGGCCCCGGCCTCAGGCGAGCGTAACGGGGCACGCAAAACGGGTTTCTCGCTCCTGTACAATCAGATGGCGAGCCGATAGATTCAAGAGGCGCGCTCTGGACATTGACCGCTCCCGGGAGATTACTGCGACCATGCCACAGGCGGCCTTAACCGCGGCGTCCATCGTACTGTACCTCAAGAGGTGCGGTTACGGCGATGCGCTGTTGGAGCGGGATTACAACTTCGGCAGCGGCAAGGTCGCGGTGGCGGCGTTCGCCGATACCCCGCACGATACGCGATCGGCCTGCATTGCCGTCATCGATGCGCCGGCGGAACCGGAGGCAACGGTAATCGCGGCCCGGCCATTGGGGGCGCCGGTAGTCTTTGCGGTTCATGGCGGCAAGCTGCAATGGTGGAAGCAGACGACCGGTGAACCATCGTTAGTCGATACCATCGAGAGCGCAAACGTTGGCGGTTTCTTTCGCCGGCGCAAAAACGACTTGGAGTCCAGCAATATCTTCCGGGGCAAAACGATAGCCCGATTGCCTGGGCAAACGCAGCTCAAGTTCGTTGACGCGGGGCTAATGCCGTTCGTCGATAGAGCCGACGGCGACCGGTTGAGCCATCTTGTCGAGGCTGCTTTTGGCGATATCAAATGTTCTCTAGGCCATGAGTTTCGCAACGCACTTGACGCCCAGAACGCTATCAGGGCAACTTTCTGGCTTCTGGGGGCCAAGGTCTTACATGACAAGGGAGTTAAGGGCTTCAAGACTCTAAATCTCACCGACATTGATGAAGTGTTTGCCCGGTGGGGAAGACATTACGGGGCGCCGGAGGGCTTGCCGCCGCGAGGCCGGACCTGGCGCGCCGGGACAACAAAGGCGGCAGTACGGATTGGTGGCTTCGGCAGTCTGCGGAACCTTTCCACGGAGTCGCTGGCCCACGTCTATGAGAACGCCCTTGTGACGCCGGCTGTCCGCAAGGCCAACGGAACCCACAGCACGCCGGGGCCGCTCGTGGACTACATCGTTTGGCAACTCTGGCCCTGGATTGAGAATCTCCCCCCCGATCGTCGTCACGTGTTCGAGCCGGCATGCGGACACGCGGCTTTTCTTGTCAGCGCACTTCGCGTTATGAGGCAATGGTCTGACATCGAAGACCGTAAGACATGCCACGAGTATCTGAAGAAGCACCTTCAGGGAATTGAAAGTGACCCGTTCGCAATCGAAGTTGCCCGGCTATCGCTGACGCTTGCCGACATTCCCTATGGCAACACTTGGGATCTCAAGCAGCGCGACATGTTTCTGGGCACAACGCTGGAGAAGGGCGCGGCCAGGTGCGGGGTGTTGCTGGCGAACCCGCCGTTCGAGAGGTTCAGCGAGAGCGCACGGGCGGCGTACAAGAAGCACGAAATCACGCTTGGAGCAAATACCAAGGCCTGTGAAATGCTCCGCCGCACGATTCCGTACATGAGCAAGGGCGCCTGCTTCGGGATAGTCGTCCCGCAAGGGCTTCTTCACAGCACAGAAGGGACTTCGCTTCGCCGCACTATCCTTGCCGATTTCGAGCTCTCCGAGATTGATGTCTTCGGCGACAAGCTCTTTGAGAAGGGGGATCAGGAATCGGCCGTGCTATTGGGGCGAAGGAAGACGGGAGAAGTCTCGTCCGGTCGACTGTGGTTCCGCCGGGTCATGAATCCGGGCCTGGAAGCATTCCGCGACCGGTTTGCGTTCTCTTCCGAAGAGCCCGCGGAGACCTTAGCATTCGTGCAATCCGACCTCGCGGATTTTCGAGTGCCTGAATTAGGCGCGGTGTGGGATTATCTCTCTGCTTATCCGAAGCTTCAACTGGCCGCAGCCGTTGCCAAGGGTTTGGATCACAAAGGCAAGACTCTCCCGCCTGGATGCTGGACCGTTCATGAACGGGCACAGAAAGGGGATCCACTCGGATTTGCCAACGTGAATGATGATCTCGACGTATTTGGAATACCCAGAGTTGTCGGCTTGAATCTGGAAGCTCAAGCCGTGCTTAGCTACAGGGCTGGCAGAGGATCAGGCAAGCCTCAGGTCTTGCTGAATTACGCCAGGGCCAGCCGGGACGTATGGCGACTCAAGGCGACGTTGGATGAGCGGGGCCTTGCCCTTACCAGCAACTTCATCGCTGTTCGCCCAACCCAACGTGAGATGAACACGTTGTATCTTTGGGCCATCCTGAACTCCCCGATTGCCAATGCTTTCGCCTATTGTCATTTGGGCAAGCGCCACAATATCGTGGGAACGATGCGAAAGATGCCGGTGCCGAGGTGGTCTCCTGAGCATTCGGCCCGCATCGAGCAGGCGGCAATGCGATACCGAACACTTGCCACGTCAACCGGCCCGCTCTATGAGGCCGAGGCCACGTCGGAGTGTATCCGTCGGGCTCTTCTGCAAATGGACGCCGCCATCCTTCAGGCTTACAATCTGCCCCCACGACTCGAACGCCATCTTCTGGATCGCTTTGCAGGCGTCGAGCGCAAAGGCGTCGGGTGCGATTTCAACGGCTATTACCCTCCCGGCTTCACGTCTTGTTTTCCGTTACACCTGCTCTTGTCGGATTCATTTAAACGTGCCGCGGCTGACGTGACCTGCGATCGATTCAAGCCGGGGGAATCGGAGTATGTACGGAAAGTATTGGCGGCAGCGGCTGGCCAGGACGAGGAGTGAGGGATGCCCAATTACCTCCTCGACACAAATATTCTGAGTTATTGGTACAACCCACGCCGCTCGGAACACGCCAAAGTTCTGGCTCGCCTTCAGGCTGTGCGCCAGCCAGAACCTCAAACGGGTTATGTCCCGCGACTTTATATCTCTGTCGTGACCATTGGGGAAGTCGAGTATGGCCACAAGGCCAATTCGACGATGAGCCTTTCAGAGAAATCAAGCTTTAAGACGTTTCTGCGAGACGAGTGCCCCGAGCCTTATACGATTACGGAGCATGTCGGAGAGCATTATGGGGCGCTCAAAGCCTGGTTGTTTGACGCGTGTTCTCCCAAAGAAATGCGAACCAAAGCCAATAGGTTGAGTCAGTTGGTCGATCCGGTGAGCGCGGAGACGCTTGGCGCTGACGAGAACGATCTCTGGATCGCCGCGCAGGCAATGACCTTCGGCCTCGTTCTCGTCACGCACGACTCTCGCGGCCACTTCGGCGAGCTTCTTCACCACTTCAAGTCCACGGACCAGTTTGACGTTGAGGATTGGGCGCAATAGCGACCCGTCCGGCCCGTCCAATGTCTTGCGCCTACTTCCGTTTCAGGTTTCCGTCGAGGGTTATGGTTTGGCCGGGCTTGGTGGGGATGGTTGCGGTCTTGCCGGCGCTGACTACTGTGCAGGGGTTGCCTAGTTTGGAGCGGATGGTTGCGGCCGTCAGTTTGCGGTCCTGCCAGATCATGTCCACTTCGAAGCCGCCGCGGGCTCGCAGGCCGGTGACTTTGCCTGTCGAGAAGGCGCTGGGCAGGGCGGGCAGCAGTTGCACCCGGCCGTCGTAGCTTTGCAGGAGCATCTGGACTATACCGTTGGCGCCGCCGAAGTTGCCGTCGATCTGGAACGGCGGGTGATTGTCGAACAGGTTGGGCAGGGTTGACTTCGCGAGCAGCGCGAGGACGTTCTGGTGTGCGTTGTCGCCATCTTCGAACCGTGCCCAGAAGCTGATGATCCACCCTCG
>JAUWQU010000259.1 GCA_030610965.1 Phycisphaerae bacterium | reverse complement strand
TCCTCCAGCAGGCGCAGGTACGTGCGGTACTGGTCCAGCGAGACTCCCGGCGGGGTCTGGTGGTCTACGCTTGGGATGAAGCCTCCGCTTCGCATTGCGGGCAGGAGGCGTTCGAACTCGGTGCGCATGGCGGCTTCGCCGCGGGGCATGACCATCTTGTCGTATTGGCCGATTATGAGGAATCGCGGGAACTGCCGTCGCAGGGCGTTTGCGTCCACGCCGGCCTGGCGCTCCAAAGGCAGCACGCCCTCGATGCCCGCGGCCTGGAGCCAGGGGACCATCGCGGTTACGTCGCCGTCGGTATCCACCAGGACGCGCGTGCCCATCTCTTCCAACAGGGGCACCACCTGCCGGTAGTACGGCAGCAGGAACTCCTCGAATTGCCCCCGCGAGAGCATCGGGCCGTGGTTGTAGGACATGTCCTCGGCGAACGTCATGAAGGCAGGTCGGCAGAACGGTGCAAGCCACTTCAGGATGGCGAGATGATAGTTGGCGAGGTCCTGGTTCATCCGGTGCATCAGGTCCGGCTGGTCGTAGAAGGCGAAGAAATGCCGCTCGATGCCCAGCAGCGTCCGAGGGAACCAGAAGAACCCATCCAGCGTGATCCACAGCACCGCCTCGCCGCGTGCCTGCTGGGCGGCGTAGTCCTCGAGCCGCGGCCGGGCCTGCTCGAAGGGCGGGAACAGGTGGGGAAGGAGGCGGTCGTAATCGTCGTGGGAAGCTATGACGGTCGCCCCGTGCGACGCCGGCCTGGGAAGCGTCCCAGCCCGCGGGCTGAACCACTTCTGGTAGTACATGTCCAGCCCAAGGTGGCGGATTATCTCGTAGCGGTCGCCGTCTGGCAGCCCCTCGGCCCGCCAGCGTTCGATGGTCTGACTCCATCACCCGGCCCACTCGATGCGAGGCAGGCGGTCGACCGGCTCAAAGTCCATCACGGCGCGGAATCGTTCCAGGTGGTTCATTTGTCCGGGTGCTCCGCAAGAGGACTACCTCATTCGGCACTCAGCTTGCCCACCGCCCCGCCGACGAAGGCGCGGGATTTCGGTTTCTCGGGCGCGCCGGTAAAGCGGAGCTCGAACGGCGCGGCGGCGCCGGCGATCGCGGGCACTTTAACGGCCAGCACGCTCGGTTCCGCGAGCGATACCGGCTGCTGCTTGTAGTTGACGAATACGTTGGTGCATTTCATGTCGGCCGGGACGTGGAAGAACAGTGTCGTCGCGTCGCCCGCGTTGCCGCGGACTTTACCCAGCAGACGCCCCCCCCGGGTGTTCCACGCGACGTTGCTGACTTCGAGCGAGCCCTGGCTGAAGTGCCCGCTGGTGCCGATAAGTTGCGGCCTGCCGAGGTCCGGCCTGACGCTCAGGAGGTAACACGACTTTTTCGGCACGTCGAGCGTGATGGCGGCGCCATCGACGACGGTGAGCTTCTGTCGCCAGAAGTCCCACAGCAGCCAGCGCGCGGGCGACTGGCTCGGCCGGTCGGTCCAGCTTCGGCTGCGGGCGGCGGCCTCGTCGATGTTCACGGTTATCTTTTGGCCCGTACGTTTGCCCTGAAGGTCGAAAATCCCCACCAGCGTGTATGGCCCGTCAGCCTCGCCGCCGTCCATGCCCCATATCAGGAACGGATCGTTCTCGAAGAGATCGAGTGGCCGGCCCGCCTTTGCCAGCGGCGGCAGGATGCGTTTGTACACTTCCATGTCCTCAGGCGGCAGGTCGTCGAGCGTGTCGCCGTAAGTCAGCACGCTGCCCGCCAGGGCCATCCACGACATCCAGGTGCGATTCCACTCGACGCTCTTTGCCTCGCCGCGCCGAACGCAGACGATCGCGTCGGGATCGTTGAGCCAGACCCGCCAGTTGTAGAACCACCGCGTCCCGGATGAAATATAGGCGAACATCCCATTGCCGTGCGAATCGCCGCCGATCCGCATGCCGTCGCACTGGCCCATGCCCGGGCCAAGCGGCGCGCCGCAGTGCAGCCAGTACGTGTCCTTGCCGTAGCCTTTGCGCATGGCGTCCAGGCCGCGGTTGTAGGTTTCGATGGACGTCAGCGTCGGGTCGTGACGCTTCTTGGCCCAGGCCCCCCACTTCATGAAGTCCGTCATGACGTATCGATAGCCGCGGTCGCGCCAGTCGCGGGCCGTCTGCTCCATGTACTTGGCCGCGGCCGGGTTCGACGCGTCGAGGAACGCCAGGAAGTTGCCATAAAACCCCCTCCCCTTCCCGACACGCACCTCGCCGCTGTCTTCGCGACACAGCCAGTCCTGATGGGCGCGATACACCTGCGACTTTGTCGACACCCAGAACGCCGGATACCACACGCCGGCGCGAATCTGCTTGTCGGCCATCATTGCGGCAAGGCGATCGAAGCCGCCGGCAATCGCGAGCGTGCGGTTGCTCCAGTCTCCGTAGGCCATCTCGTCGCTGTCGTCCACGACCCGCATCGACGCCGCGCCGCGGCTTGCCAAGTGGCTGGCCACAAGCGGGATGTTGATCTCGGTGCCCTTTTCCAGGCCGCCCTTGTACTCGTGGAGCGGCTCCTGGCGGATCCAGCCGGCGTACCAACTGCACCAAGTCGCGAAGTTCTCCGGCCAGAGTTGGACGGCGTTTTCCCTGGCTGCCAGATCGGCGAACTGCTCCATCCCCGCCAGCGGATTTCCGCCGCCGCTTATGAACAGCGGGTCGGCGGAGCGCGACGCCCCGGCCGGCAGCACGCACGCATCGCACTCGCCGTAAGCCAGCAGCCGCAAGCCCTTCTCGTCGTGGGTAAGGGTGAAGCGGTCGAGATTGTGCCTGCCGGCGAGGAAGCCCGCCGCAATCGCCGGCGACTGCAGGGCAAGCGTGTAATGGCTTTCGACCTTCCCGCCCTTTTCCAGGCGACGCACCTTGCCGCCCGCCCATGAGTTGTCACCGTTGGTCAACACGCGATTGCTGTCTGGCTCGATCTTGCCGGCGAGCCTGGCGTCCAGCACGTCCAGCCGATCCAGCGTCACAGGCTTGGCCCCGCGATTGCTAATCGTCAAGTCGATCCGAACAGCCTGCGGGTCGATCGGGCGAATCACCATCTCCCAATCGATCGCTTTTTTGGTATCGATGCCCGTGATGACTTTCCGGCCGAGGTGCTCGACGACGGTCACCTTGAAGCGTTCGTCACTGGTGGCAATGGTCGGGCCGTCGACGATGGCGATCCGCGCCACGCCGCCGGCCAGCCAGGCTTTGGCATCGGGGCCGGCAAACGACAGCTCGCGGGCCTTGGCATCCCACTCGACCCCGGCCGCGCCGGCAATGTTGGCGATTGCCATGCACATCACGGCCGCCAGCTTAAGCATTAACAGCGATTGCCAGTGTGTCTTCATGTTCGGACTCCTATTCGATGGTTTGCGTCGAGATGCACCTTGGCGCTGTCGGCGGGGGCTTCGGGCGGCGCCGTTGTGCGAAAGGGCGAGGTTATATCGCGGTCATTGACGCTCTTCCAATGCTTGGCGCAACTGCACAATCAGAGCCGGAAGGCCATTCTCGATTGTGTCCCCAAAATTGTGTCGTCATGCCGCGTCATATTGGACCTCCGCCTCGGCCAGCACCTGGTCACGGAAGTAGTCGCTCAGGAAGCCGGGGGTGTTCAGGTCCACCTTCCGGGCCAGTATTTCGCTGAGTTCGATCTCCATGCCAGCCAATCGCAGCAGGCCCACGCGAGCGCCCGGCTCGAACTCCACCAGCACGTCGACGTCGCTGTCGGGGCCGAAATCGTCCCGCAGCACCGAGCCGAACAATGCCAGCCTCTGGATATGGTTCCGCCGGCAGAACTCGGCGACCCGCTGCTTCGGAATGTCAACATGCGCACGGCCCATAGGGCACCATCCTCTATCCTGAATCATCTACGGACTGACAAAGCGTAACGCGCCGGCGCAGGGGCGTCAACATCGGTGCATGTCGGTGCCGGGGGACGGCCGGGCTTGTGCGGACGGCCGCCGCTTCCTGGCCCGTCGTCCTCATTCCAGCGGCGGCCGGACCAGCTTTCCGGCGATCTGCTCGTCCAGGTCGTGGTAGGCGCTGAAGAACACGCTGTTGCAGTCGAGCCAGAGTGTAATGCGGCGAAGCTCTTGGGTCGAGAGTTTCACGTTGTGATGGCCCTTCCGGAGCATCTGGTAGAGCTTGGAGGCCCTTGCGCCGAACTGGCCCGGGGTGGTTTGCGTCGGGGTGCGCTGCGGCGGCCTGGCGCTGAAGGCGAAGGCGAACCCGGGGGTGACGTTGCCTTCGGTGTACTTGCCCGCCGTCGTCAGCGATATGTACGAGGCGGACCAGAGTTTCTGCCCTCCGCCGTAACCGTTGCGATTCCACTTCGCCGGTGCGCCGCTGAGGTCGGGGGCCTTGCCCTTATTCTTTACGTGGCAGGATACGCAGTGTTTGTCCAGCACGGGCTGGACGAGCCGCGGATACGACAGCGGCGAGGAGCCCTCGACCTCGGGTGTGAGTTTGCCGGCCTCGCGCATCAGCGCCATCGGCGGGCGACTGGGGGCCTCGGGCGAGCCGTGTGCGGGTTCGTGGCAGCCCTGGCAGGTGAGTTTCTCGCCGGGATGAACGTAGGTGGCCGACTGCATCGACTGGATGGCGCAGCCGTTGGCGTCGAGAGCCTGCATGTAGAACGGCTTGCCGGCTGGGATTGTGAACTGGACGCTGCCATCTTCCTCGACCGGCGCCGTGCCGAATACGTTTCTCGCCAGCGATTCGCTGCCAATGCCAATGTCCGGGTCGTTGACGCGGATCGTGGCCTTGGGATAGATCTGGATCACGCGGATGGCCTTGATCTTGGTGTCCGTCGGCCAGCTCTTGCGGCTGTTGTAGACGTTCACGCAGAGGACGGTTCCGGTGGTCGGCGTGGGCTCGCCTCCTCGTCGCCTGGCCGAGCCGCTGGGCTTGCCGACGGCCGTCTCGTGCGGGATCACCGGCGGGCAGGGCCGAGGCCGCAACGGGATCGGGTCCAGGCAGCCTATGGCCGGGTCCTCGTAGATCAACTCCTTGTTGCCGAAGCTGTCGACGAGGTAGAGGCCGTGGGGGCCGCGAGGCGCGTAAACGCAGAGGAAGTAATCCTCGCTGAGCGGCCAGGCCGTGCCGTAGACCGGCCTTCCTCCTTCGACCTCGGGGAATCTCACTGCCGGCGTGAGGCGCTTGACCGGCGCCATAGCGCCGTCGTCCTCGACCCGCGGGTCGAAGATGACCAGTGAGCCATACGACTGGCCGTGGTGCGGCGAGGCCGTCGCCACGTAGAGCGGCGAGTTCGGAATCGCGCGAATGTTCGTTTCCTGGTCCGGCCTCGCGTTGCGGCTGGTGGGGTAGTTGCCCTGCATCGCCCGGGGGTCGCGCCCGTCGGGGTAGGTAATCCACGGATGGTGGGCGATGCAGTCGCCGCGGTCGATGTAGTCCCATCGCGTGTAGACGATCATGCCGTCGTTGTTGACGCTGGGATGCCACTCGTTGGTCTCGTGATAGCTCAGCGCCACGATGTCGCTGCCATTGGGGTTCATCGAGTGCAAGGTGTACGTCGGCACCGGGCGGGGGTGGCAGCGGCCGAAGCCGCCTCGGCGCTCGGAGATGAACGCGACGCGCCCGTTTGGCAGCAGGCACGGGTCGAACTCGTTCCACGAGCCATCGGTCAGTTGGGTCAGGCCCGAGCCGTTGACGTTGACCTTGAAGACGTGGAAGGACCTCTCCGGGCTCCACCGCTCGCGGCTCTTGCCGCACTGCGTGGCGGCGAAGAAGATATGTCTGCCGTCGTAAGACAACTCGGGCGAGCGGAACGACCCGCCGGCGAGAGTCTTGCCCTTGATCCGCCCGTTTATGACCGGCGAATCGGCCAGGACATCGCAGAGCATGGGCCTGTCCCCGAACGGGTCGCTGAGCACGTACACGCTGCCGCCGGGGCGCGTGGTATGGCCGAAGTACTGGTCGCAGCAGTGATGGGAGCCCATGTGGCTCTTGCTGAACAGCAACTCCTTGAAGTTCAGCAGCGGGTTGGAAAACGCGATCTGCCGGCGAAGCCTTGCCGCCGACACGAACAGCGCCTTGCGGGCCGGCAGGTCCTTGACGTCGCACTTGTCGGC